>JANMMA010000045.1:0-2541 GCA_031372815.1 Sphingobacteriales bacterium | reverse complement strand
CAATGAAATCATCACTGTTGGCGGCCACCTTGATTCCTGGGATCTTGCAGAGGGTGCGCACGATGATGGATCTGGCTGTGTGCAGAGTATGGAACTGATCAGGGTATTTAAAACCCTCGGCATAAGGCCAAAACATACCATCAGGGTGGTGCTGTTTACGGATGAAGAAAACAGGTCTTCTGGCGCAATCAAATATTTCGAATCAGCAAAAGCAGAAAATAAGAAACATATTTTTGCGCTTGAAAGTGATGATGGTGGCTTTGTACCAAGAGGTTTCAGGTTCCAGGGCCCAGAAGCTCAACGCCAAAAAGCAATACAGTGGCTACCACTTTTCCTGCCTTATGATGTATACAAGTTTGAACCGGGAGAGGCCGGTGCCGACGTGGAAGTTCTTGCTCCATTGGGATTGCCCATGGCCGGATTGTATCCTGATGCGCAAAGGTATTTCGACCTGCACCATACCAGCGGAGACGTATTCGAAAATGTAAACAAAAGAGAACTACACTTAGGCGCGGCCGTTATGGCGATGCTGGTTTATATGGTAGATGAGCATGGATTAAATTGACCACTTCAGCGCGGAACATTATGACCATGTAAAACGCATTTACATACCTGCCTATGTTGCTGTAGCAGATGTGCAAGTGAATTCAAAGGCAGCCTATGGCCTGTAAATCATCGCCATATAAGCGGAGAATATCGCACTATCCTGCAAAGTAAAGTAGAGTATTTGTGCAATGAGCATAATGCCTAATGCCGTAGCCAGCGCTTTCATCGGCTTATTGCTTTTGTAATCCCTGAACAACAGATAAGCAAGCACGAGATCGGCTATGGAAAAAGCAAGGACTTCAATGGGCAAACCAAGTGGATATACATGCATGTCGAAAACATTAATCATAATTCGATCTACTGTTGGCCCAAGCATGGTAAGTGAGGTTGCTACCATAAACCGGGCATGCATTAGTGACCGTTTCCGGTACCAGATGGCCAACGCATAAAAAATCACAAACAATAAAGTATAGTATTGGGCGATAGAACCAAACAGTGCTGTTTTCTGAAGTAATTCAGCCCTGCTCAGTTGAATAGCGGCTTTGGATGATTCTTCAGTATACCGTTGCAAGGTGCGAATGTATTCTCCACGCGACACAAGGTATGCTGAGATCAATAACGCAGGCACCAACACATAGCTCGCCTTACCAACTATCCTGTGCCATGAAAGCTTTTTATACTTTATCAGGAAGGGTTGCGCGATCATCATTACAATCCACATTATCATCAGGGCGAAATGGAAATGTATCAGCCTGGGAAATGGATTAAAAATAACTGAAAAATAGCTCTGATAAAAACCACCAATAACGAGTACGATATATATCAGGAACCAATATCCCAGGTTATTGTAAACGTTATATGGCTTGGACATATGGTTAAATTACAATTTCACATTCAGTCACTTCTATTTAATAAGCTTACACATCATCGCATTATATAATTGATCATGCGGACTTAACTCAAAGGAATCTTCCCCACATTATCTCCCAGCCATTCACTAAAGTTTTGAAGTTGCGGATTAAGCGCTTTAGCTGCATTGATATCGCGTGAAGCAATAAATTCGACTGAGCACTCCTGGTAGTACTGAAACATATTTCCAAGGTCTTCCGCACCGGGAAAACCGAAACTTCTGAACATTGCAGGAGTTACACTATTGTATCGCACTTCCTTGCCAAGGGCTTTCGACAGTTCTTTTGCCATATCTGCACAACTGATGTGTTCACCCGCAATACCAACTGTTTTACCGATCATCGAACTACCCTTTTTAAAAATGCCATAAGCACACTTGCCAATATCTTCAGCACCAATACCCGATAGTTCCGCGTCACCCATAGGGAACGTAATGGATAAGACTCCGTCGGGACCGGCCTTTGGACCCATCCCAAAATATATCATATTCTCCCAATAAAAAGTGGTCAGCAGAAAAGTTGTTGGAACACCAGCGTCAATAAAAACCTGGTCAGATTCTCCTTTGCTGTCGAAATGCGGCACTTTATATTTCCCCATCAGCGTAGGCATTCTGTCGTCCTCAACAGGAATAAGTTTTCGGGTATCCTCGAGGGTTGACCAGATAACGTGCTGAACGCCTTCAGCCTTGGCAGCTTCTGCCATGCATTTTGCTTCGGCGGCTTCCTGCTCAGGAGAAAAATGGTCCCAAAAAAAGGTGACGCAGTAGGCACCATAAGCACCACGCATGGCCTTTCTTACGCTTTCGGGATCACCTAAATCCGCCTGTACAAGTTCCGCACCCAGAGCTGCCAATGCTTTGGCTTTGTCTGACTCAATGTTGCGGCTCACTGCCCTTACTGAAAATTCAGAAGCTTTGTCTGCGAGTATGGCCCTAACCAGTCCGCCGCCCTGTGCACCTGTGGCACCAAATACAGTGATAATTTTTTTCGTTGACATATAATTTGATTTTTAGGTTCACTTTATTTTACGCGTACATATTTTTCAATGATGAATTGGTCGATGTTCTCCTTCTCCAGTTTTTCGACG
>JANMMA010000038.1:0-5425 GCA_031372815.1 Sphingobacteriales bacterium | reverse complement strand
GCGGAAAGATTATCATGAAATGCCGGATACCAACCTGGGTGGAATAAAAAAGGCTCATATACAACAAGTAGTAAACCACAGGAACAAATAGGAAGACTTCTCGCTGTAAGAAATTTCGGTCTTTTGATTTTCGTAGATACGTGAATAATGATAAGAGCAGTATTGCGATGAATGGAATGGGCACTTTATAAAGGAAACTCACGAGGTAATAGTACCAGAAGCCATGAGTGCTATACTGTGAAAGGATATAAGGAGAGCCATTAACCGCACCGGGGACTCCACCACCGAGCTGATCAAAATAGATCACCATGTCCATACTGCGCATATAAGACGATGGCAGCGGTACAAGTACAATATCACCAAATCCTGCCAGCCATCGGAATAAACTGCTATGGTATTCGTACTTATTCAGGGGAAAGAATACTTCGTAGAAAAGATGTCCGGCAGAAATGACAAACCAGTTAATTAACACAAAAACTCCGGCATAAAGGAGATTCTTTTTTGTAAACAGGGAACCTTGCCGCATACGTGACATCCGGAGGATTGCACTGATAATGATTATCACTGGCAGCATGTGCACAAGAGAAAACTTAGACAACTGACCCAGCGCAAAACACCATGAAAATGCCAGGAAATGCAACATTCTTCGTGATTCCCACCAGGTGGAAAAAAAGTAAATGGTAAGGGCCAGAAAAAGGCACGCAAATATATCGGCAGAGACAAGAATGCCATGTGCAAGAAAGTTTGGACAGATCAGGTAAAAAAGTAGAGAACAGAATGCAGCACCATAGCCATACCACTGATAACTCCAAATATAAATCAGTATACCAAGAGCAATACTTGCCATCAGGCTTATAAAACGACCTGCAATAATATCTTCAAGGGGGGCTGATTTTTTGAGTGACGGATGAACTAACTGTTCGATAGCCCTCGGCAATGCGTTAAGGACCGTTATGGGCAGTTTACTTTCAAATTTCGGGATATCTTTTTCTCCTTTGCCTTTCAGAATGGTAATGCCGTATTGGAGGAACGACTCTTCGTCATATGTAGTGGAAAGCTGGTGAATGGCATAAGACTGAACCAATAAATAGACCATGAGAAGAAATATTGCCGGCAAAAGGCGGTAGCGTTTGGCATGAGGACCTTCAAGCGCTTTACCCCAGATTGTCGTTAACCTATTCCCCGCTGTATGCATCGGTCGTCGTTTTGTTTCTGATATTCATTATGCCTAAAAAGAAACAGGATATCATCAGTTGAGCGCCAAGGAGAACAAGAGTAACCGAAGGGATGACCCATCTCAATACAATGATGGGATCAAGATCCCCAAATTGTTTATGCTTCCAATATAGCACTGCCCGAATATTCAGGGCAATTCCCGCCAGCAACAACAGGACCCCCAGCATAATGCCTTTTTCCATATTGAACCATCGCTTAAACTGGCGCATAAACTCTTGTTGAAAAGGATGCAGGCCATGTACTGCGGCATAAAGCCTGGTAAACACATAAACGTTCACCAGTTGGAAACCAAGAATAATGCTTGCGGAAGTATACGATAATGTATGAATATCGAATCGGGTTTGCCCCAACGTCACAGATCCACGGTAAAGTATAACCGAAATGATAAATCCACAAAACATCAATAACAATCCGGGGTAAAGGAATAGCCAGGCTGGACTATATAAAAGAAAAAAACGAAGATTTCTCCAACCGTCGCTGAAAGTGTGCAGATGTGAAGGCCTATCACGTTTGTCGCGGTATAGTTTTACCGGTTTTTCAGTGATATTTTTTTTACGCAATGCAGCCTTCACAATCATTTCAGAAATAAATTCCATTCCCGAAGTGTGCATATCCAATTCGTCGTAGCACTGCCTGGTAACACCCCTCATACCGCAGTTGAAATCGCCTAAGCTGATACCGAACATGATATTACCTATCGCTGATTGTATTGGTGTACCGATGTATCTATGCAGCCAGGGCATCGCATTTTCTTCAATTCCTCCCTGGAACCTGTTACCAACTACAAGGTCGCTTCCCTGCCTGAGGCCATCAAGCAGCGGCATAATTTCGTCGAAATGGTAACTATCGTCTGCATCGGCGAAAATGATATATTTTCCTTTGGCGAATTTTATTCCAGCCATAAGCGCTGAACCATATCCTTTATCTTTTGCATTCACCACAACAGCATGATGTGACTTTGCAATTTCTTTCGAATTGTCGGTACTGCCATTGTCTGAAACTATGATCTCTCCGGAGATTTGATTGTCGCTGATGAAATGACGTGCCCTCTGAAGGCAGTAACTAAGGGATTTCTCCTCATTCAGGCAGGGCATCACGATGGATAATTCCAGTTCCTCCATGGGATGATTTATCTCAGCCATTTTTGGATTTCATTAAAAAAAGAGCACGTCCTGAATGACCAATATTCTTCTCGTCAAGAATATCATAATAGCCTCCGAAAGCTTTTTTGAATTGATCCAGGTCGTATGATGAAAAAATATCTTTTCTGAAGGCGAGTAATTGTTTCACTTTTTCGTCACTCTTCGGAACAAATTCTATGATAAGAAATTTTCCGGTTTGTTGTAATGTGTTTGCGAGTTTTTGGAACGGCAGGTTTCTTCCTATACAGAGATGATGCACCAGCGCAAGTGCCAGAACCATTTCTGCGTGTATGCGTTCAAGCAAGGGCTTACGTTCTGAATTATTCCAGCCAATACCGGGTGAGGGATGCATAAGGTCTGATACGAGCGAAGTTATGCGCAGACCATTTTCGCGCGAATGGAGGTAGAGCCGTTCAATACAAAGAGGATCAATATCAAGTGCCGTGATTATTTTTCCTTTCTTTTCAAGCAGCATGGCAAATTGCCCTGTATTGGCGCCAAGGTCGACAGCAGTATGAAATGATACCTGCTCACAGAATGCATCCACGAGTTTTTCTTTTTCCTGTAGGTAATTGTCCTGCAAAATGGTATGCGTATAATAGTTGCTCCAGGTGGAGATTTTTTTATTCAGCGTTAACGAATTGATGCCGCTGATAAGGTGCGTAATAATCCTGTTCAGCTTATCCCGACTGAACACCACCTGTTTTTTTTCTGCCTGTTTACTGTTTCCTTTTATGCCGGATTGCAAGTGAATATGTAATGAAGCCAGGCTTTTCAGTTTTGAGGAAAAAGGCAACAGTGAGGCGGCAATGTCTAGCGGAATGCCTTCAGGATATGTCAGCATAAGCCTGGTGAGGTCGGGGTGATGATAGGAAGCCAGTAGCAACGGTGCGAGAAACGACTCACAAAACTGCCGGTAAGCAACCCAGGGTGATGTTGCATCATATGTTTCAAAAGAAAGCGTGTCAATAAAAATTGGGCTACTGCCACTGAACACTATATTAAATGGTGTTGCATCTTTGAGGCTCATGCCATGGGTCATGGCGCACAATTGAATATTCAGTGTAAGAAGTGCTGCATCTTTATATTGTGAGAACGACCATTCATAAGGGTAATTTATATGGTCAAGTTGCACCGGCTTAAGAATCTTATACCTATCTGTTGATGGTATTGTAGTTATTTCTTCATGTGCTACCAGCCATTTTTTGGCGACAAGGTCTCCGTAGAGTCCGGCCATCAATAGTTCATAGTCTTTTGAATACCCTGGATTAACCTGCCGGTATATTACACCTTCAGATATAAAAACGAAACCGGAAGGGTCTCGATAGGAGGCTGGATGGTTTTTTTCAGGGAGCATAGTGGTCAGTCGTCCGTCTTATTTTTCCGAAAGAAATTTTTGATATAACTCCATCCGGTCTTAAAATAAAACCCTGCACCCAGTACTGCTGCAATGATCAGTTGCACGATATAGCTGCCACTTCCGGGATCAACATATAGAAACATGCAAATTGTTTGGATCAAAGTTAACTCATTTTGCCAGACGGGTACTATCGGGCGTCAACGGTATTGTGAGGCCAAGGGCATTGTTCAATACCAGCCTCATCACATTCACCAGCGAAACATTGTCATAAAACCCTTCATATTGGTTCCCCGGAATATATACGGCACATTGATTGTTAAAGACAAATGACTGCTGGTCGGGGTATACCCTAAGCCCATGGTCACTCGCAAATACTATTACTGAAGCAGGATCTGATGTTTGAATATCGGTGATCATTTTTTCCAATACCATGTTGGCATAACTCAAAGACTCCGCATATGAGGATTTTAGTGAGGGTAACTGCCGGTTCACTTCATACATCGCCGCGCTGATATTTTTCAGGTTACCTTTTTCATCGGTGATCATAGGGGGATGGGGCAGCAGCAGGTGGGCATAAATAAAAGAAGGATGCAGTGTTTTATGTTGAATAGTCTCTGCCAGTCCAGTGATCACTGCTTCATTGTATTGGTGCAACTGGTAAAAATAGGTAGGCACAATAGACTGAATATTGTTCGATGGTATAAAATGCAATAGGTCTTCCTGTAACCACCCGGGCAGGGTTCGTGAAAATATGGCCGAATATCCATCATGCGGTACTGCCAGGCTGCGTTGCGGTGCAATACCTGCAACATCAAAAAAACTATAGTTGACGATGTGGTATTGTTGCTGTTTGAGGTATTTAAACATCGGACTTTCAACGCCCATGGTGCGGACTGATTTGACCACCCTTAACAGGTCGTAGTCAAGTTTGCCATCACTGAAATTCAGGTACGACATATTGAGCAGGGAGGGGATGGAATAAAAAGTGTAGTTGTAATTACTGGCCGGATGTTTTATGATATGAAACCCCTTTTTCTGAAGTATGGAATCCGGGCCTGCAAAGGAGTTGCCAAAAAAATAATCAAGACCGTCATTACCCTGGTATTCATCAAACACGAGTAAGTAGATGTTTGGTTTAGCCCTGGGTATGGGTTGATTGAGCTGCGGTTCGTTTAATGTAACGTATAGATGTTTTTCCGGCCTGAATGATTTGTAAATCATCGCAACAGAAGTGTAGAGGACCAAGGTCATAAAAAGGATGGTCAGGAAACGATTGAATTTCTGTAAAGCTGGTAATGATGATTTGCGAATTGCTATTATGCAAAGTACTGTGACGAGGCCTAGCACCAGGAAAAAATGCGTGTTTGAAATGCGTGTTCCATTACCCCAGGGCAATGCATAATAATGATACATGGTGCGGGCGTAGAGCAGGATATAGGTAAAGAGCAATGATGCCACTGCGGCACGCTGTATGTCTTTGAACAACGCGTTACAAATGAAATAGCTGATCGTGGCGATGAGCAGGAAAAAGCCAAAAAGTTTCCCTGAAGATGCCAGCGGCACATCCGGAAAAAATTCATTGTTCCCTTCCAGAACAAAAAATATAATGATGAGCAGGTGATGCGTTGGAAAGCCCTGGATCATTCGCTTCAGTCTGCTCATCATTTGCCTTGATTTAGCTGAAGTA
>JANMMA010000029.1:0-64118 GCA_031372815.1 Sphingobacteriales bacterium | reverse complement strand
ATGCGATAATGCGGTGATGCGATGATGCGGTGATGCGATGATGCGGTCATTCGATAATGCGATGATGCGGTGATTCTATAATGCAAAAAATATGGCAGCGAAAATGGATTATACATTTTCAAATTCCATTACCGCATCATCGCAATAAATAATTACCAAATTGAACGAAGCACTGCTTCGTTCACCACAACCGGGTATTTCTGCTTTAAGGCTAAGATCCATTTTTCCTCAATCTCTTTCTGGTAGTCGTTCATAACCAATCCGCGAGCGTCTTCAAATGACCTTGGGCTGGTTTGTGTATATGTTTTTAGCACATAGGTAAAAGAAGCCGTATTGTCTTCATTGACCATCACTTTGGTCATCATCCCAGGTACTATAGCGGCGGGCACTGCAGGGATTTGTGACCATTCGATCCTACCGCTATCGGCCAAAACATTACCCTCGGCAGCGGCAGCGATTTTTTTCCACGAGGAAGGTTTGGCAGCAATCAGTTTACGCGTTTTAACCGCAGTAGCAGAGTCTGCTGCATTTACAATAATGGCGTCAGCACTTTTTTTCCAGGTGTACGCTGACTTGTGTTGTTCATAATATTTTTTCAATCCTACGGCGTCGGATGATGATACGGTCCACACCTTACGTTCCATGATCTCAAACAACAGGTTTCCTTCCATGAATTCTTTCAGCTGTTGACTGTATTCCGGACTGTACTCTTCGAGGTGTTTACGGTAGTACTCAACAACCTGTGCGTTTTCAAAGGCGGTCCAGGTTTGAGGATATTTTTCAGTCAGGTTGGAATTGCCGGCTGTTGACACATATTTAAGCCACTCTTTGGTCGTTGCGCTGCCTTTCGGAAATTCCAGCAGTATGGTGTTATCATCGATTGACGCAGACCTAACAGTACTACCCAGTAGAAATGAATCGGTATATGCATATAGTGCTGATGTATTGAATACAGCTTTCTTCATGCCTGTAAGCTTACGCGCTTTTTGTTCGAAAGATGCACGCGCGAGGGCAGACCGCTTGTCGTTATCAACAGATTGTTTAATTCCTTTAGCAGCAACAGTAAATACCTTTTCTACCGGGATATGCTGTAACCTTTTTACAATATGATATCCGGCAGAAGTTTCAATGGGTGCAGAAACATCGCCGTTTTTCTTCAATGCAAAAACAGCTTCTGTAAAAGGCATTTCAAAATCACTCACACCCATCGCCGGCATCAGGCCACCGGAGGATGCGGTGAGGTTGTCGAAACTGAACCTAATGGCCATTTTATCAAATGCTGCGCCATTAATAATGGCCTTGTATACAGAATCAGCAAGTTTTTTAGCCTTGGCTTTTTCAGCAGTTCCTCCGTTCTGATCATAGGCAATAAGTATCTGGGCAATTTTTATTTTTCCCAACGCTCCACGTTCACCTAAGCTTTTAAAAATGTGGTATCCGGCCGAAGAAGCAAAAGGTTCGGAAATTTTTCCAGGCGACAATGTATATGCCTTGGTTTCAAGCGAATAAGGCAGACTGAATACGGTAATAAATCCCATATCTCCATGGTTATTCTGCGCTGCTGGATCCATAGAATATGCCGTTGCTACCGTGCCAAATTCATCTCCCTTGAGAAGCTTTTCGTACGCTTCTGTGATTTTCTTTTTTGCGGCGGCACTATCCGTTGATGTTATGGGCTGATGAGCCGGGTTGCTGAGAAA
Organism: Sphingobacteriales bacterium; assembly: GCA_031372815.1. Classification (GTDB taxonomy): domain Bacteria; phylum Bacteroidota; class Bacteroidia; order Chitinophagales; family Chitinophagaceae; genus Pollutibacter. The sequence goes on along the minus strand of JANMMA010000029.1, from coordinate 62,418 downwards.
ATCTGCCCGGAAAGGAATAAAAATATGCACCAGGTGAATATCTTTCTGGGAACGGTTGAATGCTTCTTCAGTTAAGCGTTTAAGTTCTGCTTCGTCAGTCAGGAAAGGCTCTTCAATTTGTTTACGGAAATTTTGTACATCAGATTGCTGGCTCACCAGGGTGTCAAGCTTCAGGTCATATGCTTCCTGCACCTTGAGTTTGAAACGGATGTAAAGATCAAGGTAGTTACGTATATCTTTTTCGCTGGGTGCGTTTTTTGTTGTACTCAGGGCTCCCCCTGATCCGTTATTTTTCTCGTATGCTTTTTTAAATTCTTCCTTTGAAATACTATGGTTGCCATAAGTCAGTAAAGGCTGCGAAAAGGATGGCGATATGAGTGTAACAACAAATATGAGGGATAGTAATAATTTCATGCTGATCAGTTCGAACTGGCTGATTTAAATTTATAATCCAGGAATTCATTTAATTGTTCGTAGTTAAGTTTTTTTGCAATGATCCGCTTTTCCTTATCGAGCAAGTAGAGCATTGGCGTCTGGTACACATCGAACAACTGTTTGTATCCTGGTTTTCCTGAAGCGGTTTCCGCAGTTTTCATTTCTTCTGTCTGGTAAACGTGCACCCAATCATTCAAATTGTGCTCATGGATGTACTTAATCCATGCTGGTTTTTCTCCCGAAGTCATTACACCATAGATTTTTACACCTTTGGATTTCCATTTCCCATGGTATAATGAATCCAGCTTAGGCACTTCTACCTGGCAATGGCTGCAGCCGGGATCCCAGAAACACACCACGGTATAATCAGCGTTTATTTCATATAATCGTGATGGCTTGTCGAGCGTATCAACCATATTGAGATCAGCAGCTCTATCTCCGATCGTATTGGCCATGAGGCTGTAACCCCGGTCGAAAATGAATTTTTTATACTTTTCAGTCATCCAGCTATCTGCCTCGCCCGTCACATAGTATTTCTGAAACAGGTAGACAAATACAGCGTCCTGTCCCATGTATTTTGGGTTAACGTATTTCTCTGTGAGTTGTGAAAGCAAATACCGGTACATGTCTTTGTTGGACCGTGACTTGAGAATAATGTCATTGGCTTCTTCTTTCAGGCTGTCGGGGTCCTGTGGTAGTACATCGTCAAAATACCGGTTAAGTTTTGTTTGCAGAACCGGCGTACGGATCAGCCTTGAATCGGTCAAATCCACGCCGTCCCAATAATGCTTGCGGTAATAATAATAAATACCCAGTGAATCTTTTATTGACGATGGAACCTGCGGTTCATTGAGCACCGTGAAGATAGACGTGAGCAGGTGCTTTGGGTGGTCCTTGCTGAACTGCGTGCGATAGGATCTCAATGCCTTGCTGGAAACCATTAATGCATTTTGAATGGTTGCGGAGTCCTGTTTATTTTTTGCCGAGGCCAGGGATTTTTGAAGACGGTTTATTTCGGTCCCGGTCTTAGCGGTAAATTTTTGATAATCTTTAAATAGCTGGTTATCGGGCGATCCGGTAAAGCTTAACTTGTTTAACAAATCCGAACTGTCTGCCAGAATGGCGAACTGTTGTTCTTTATCGATCACTATCTCAAACCAACCGTTTTTTTGAGGGAAGGCCACCAGGTAAATTCCACCAGGCAGTTTTTCTTTTCCTTTAAAGAGGGCTTTATTGTCTTTATTAATTACGGCAGAATCAACCAATACCTGTTTAGTCCCGTAATGATGGGCAAGGTAGAGATAGCCTGAATGAAAAGGTTTCAGGGTTACACTGATCTGGTAGCCGGTTTGGCCGCTAAGCTGTACGGACAACAGCAAAGCGAAGGATAAAAACCACGTTCGGTTCATGGGTAAGCGTGTTCCGACAAAAGTATTTAAAAACGTTTTCACTTTTTGTTAAACCATATCGAAGGCTAAGTATAATTTTGATGATGCGCGCTAAAAAGCAATTGGTTGTAAGACAGGTAGTTGTGACAGATTATGCAGCAGAAGGGAAGTCCCTGGCCAAACTTGACGGAAAGGTGATTTTCATTTCAGGCGTGGTTCCGGGTGATATCGTGGACATCCAACTTACCAAAAATAAAAAAGACTGGGCTGAAGCCAGGGTATTGCAGTTTCATGAATATTCCTCCCTGCGGACCACTCCTTTCTGTAAGCATTTTGGAATATGTGGCGGATGTAAGTGGCAGATGTTGCCTTACGAGGAACAGTTGAAATACAAACAACGTGAAGTGGAAGAGCATCTTCGTCGTATAGGTAAAGTAATTCTGCCCCCTATTGAGCCTATTAAAGGGGCTCCTGAAACCAGATTTTACCGCAATAAATTAGAATACACCTTTTCCAGCAAACGATATTATCCAGAAGACGAGTTTTTGCAGATGAGACAGGATGGAATTGCTCCTGCACCGGCATTGGGATACCATGTTCCGAGGTATTTTGATAAAGTCATTGACATTGACGAATGCTATCTCCAGGCCGATCCATCAAACGCTATCCGGAATGCAGTGAAAGAAATTGCACACCGGAAGAATTTCAGTTTTTACGATATCCGTAGCCACGAAGGCTGGCTGAGGAATCTGGTCATCCGTACGTCTACCACGGGCGAATTGTTACTCAATTTTTGCCTGGGTTATGATGATCCTCAAAATGGCAAACTGCTCTTTGATGAAGTGTTGTCGATCTTTCCATCAATCACCAGCCTGGTGTACACCATCAATCCGAAGGTGAACGATAGTATCCACGACCTTGATCCACAGGTGTATTATGGTCCTGGTTACATCACGGAAATGCTGGAAGATTTTCAGTTCAGGATCGGTCCAAAATCATTTTTTCAGACCAATACCAGGCAGGGAGAAAACCTTTACAGGATCACCCGTGAGTTTGCTGAACTGAAAGGCATGGAAACTGTTTATGATCTCTATTGTGGCACGGGTAGCATAGGCATATTTCTGAGCAAAAACGCTGGTAAAGTCATTGGAGTTGAGGTAATCGAAGAAGCCATCAGGGATGCAAAGATCAATGCAGGGGTAAATAAGCTCGACAAAGCAGCATTTTTTGCAGGAGATGCAGCAGACATTTGTAATGAGGGATTTTTTACCACCCATGGGAGGCCCGACGTTGTTATAACTGATCCTCCCAGGGCCGGGATGCACGGTAAACTGGTCCAAACCTTATTGGATATTGCCGCGCCACTGGTGGTCTACGTAAGTTGCAATCCTGCAACACAGGCCAGGGACCTGTCACTGCTGGACGAAAAGTATATGGTGACCCGAATTCAGCCTGTCGATATGTTTCCACATACACACCACATTGAAAATGTGGTACAACTGAAATTGAGGTGATTTGTTTACCTAATTTAGTGAGATATTAACGTTACATATGAATACAGAGTTAAGGCCAGGAGGAAGTTTTCAGGTGTTGCCGCCAGTCATTAAAAATTTATTGATCATTAATGCCCTGGTATGGCTGGCGCAGGTAACTGTTGGAAAGCAGGGTATGGTTCCGATGGAAAACCTGTTCGCTTTACACTACGTCAAATCTGAACTCTACAAACCTTGGCAGTTTGTGACGTATATGTTCCTGCATGACCCCAACAATTTCTTCCATATTCTTTTCAACATGTTCGCGTTATGGATGTTTGGAAGTACGCTGGAGAATCTCTGGGGGACAAAAAGATTTTTACTATTTTACCTGATCTGTGGCGTTGGGGCTGCTATTGTTCATATGGGCGCTTTGTGGTACGACAACAGTACGTGGTTGAATTATTACCAGCAGGGGCAGATCAGCGAGAGCGATTTGATGATGCTGCTTAATATTCCTACGATGGGTGCCTCCGGAGCTGTGATGGGAATATTTGCTGCATTTGCGTATACCTTTCCGAATAGCCGGATGCTGATCTTGCCAATACCCTTTCCCATTAAAGCTAAATGGGCTATGATAGGGCTTATTGGTTTCGATCTTATCGGTGGTTTTTCAAATCGTCAGGGTGGTGTAGCGCATTTTGCTCATGTGGGCGGGGCTGCTGTAGGGATACTGGTATTGATTTTATGGAATAAAAATAATCGTAAAACTTTTTACTAATTATTCTTTACATCAAGGGTAGTTTTTTTTACATTTGATAATAGCCGGGGAGGAAAAGGATTATGGGTTATCGTGATTATTTAGGTCAGCGGAAAACATCCATATGGAGTGACAACAACGCACTCCTTATGCTGATCATCCTGAACGTATTTACCTTCATTGTGCTGCGCTTTATTCTGGCAGTTTATGGATTGTCCAATCTTCGGTCAGAAGATTTTTACACGCACATTTTTGAATGGTTCAGCATGCCGGCGAAATTTTCGTCACTTATTTCGCGACCATGGACACTTATCTCATCGAACTTTACCCAACTGGATCTTTGGTTGCTCCTGACCAATATGTTCTGGCTCTGGACCTATGGATATATTTTCCAGGACCTCACGGGAAATAAAAAGATCATCCCCCTATATCTCTATGGTGGTATCGCAGGAGCAGTTGTTTACCTCATCAGCTTCAATGTATTTCCGCAGATGAAACTTATGGCCGATAGCCAGTTTTATTTTGGCGCCACCACGTCTATTATTGCTGTTGCCGTTGGTGCTACTACATATTCACCGGGCTACCGTTTGTTTCCGATGATTCGAGGTGGTATCCCACTCTGGGTGATGACGCTTGCATTTGGTATTATTGATGTGTTTTACCTTTCCGGGAAGCCGGGTATGTTCTTTCCTCACCTTGCCGCTGCACTGATGGGATTTTTCTTCGTTCAGGCGTTAAGAAGGGGAGAAGACTGGGGTGAATGGATGAACAGGGTCTATTCGTGGTTTACCAATTTGTTCAGCCCTAAAAAGAAAAACATACCGAGAAGGCCGGTTAAACAAGAAGTATTTTACAATACCCGGGGACACCAGCCATTCAAAAAAACCTCCAATCTAACCCAGCAAAGGATAGATGAAATCCTCGATAAAATCAACCTCAAGGGCTATGACCGGCTGACAGAAGAAGAAAAAGACCTGTTACGAAGGGCAAGTGAGGAAGATTTGTAAATTTGGACATGCTTCGTAAGGCCGCCCGGGGTGTATTTGTTTCATCCTACATCATATTGATCCTGATTTTTTTGGCGGCATCGGCAGCCCCTTCTCTGAATCCAACGCAATGGTGGTGGGTCGGATTTATAGGGCTTACTTACCCATTTATCTTACTGACCCTGGTTATCGCTACTATAGCGATGTTGTTTTACAAACCAAAGCTTTCTATAGCCGGAATTTTGGCTATTATAGTTTCCTACCAGGATGTCAATGCTTTGGTAGCTTTTAATATGCCTCGGGAATTTAAGATTGAGAAAGATTCAGGGCAAACCCGGATCATGACTTGGAATGTGAGAAGGTTCGCCCTCTACTACAATTATCATTTCGATAGGGTGCGCAATAATCTTGATTCTATTATGCTTGAAGTAAATCATTATTCACCCGATATTTTATGCCTTCAGGAATTCTACACCAGCCACGGAAAAAACAATAATAATATTGAGCAATTAAAAAAGGGTTGCGGTTTTCCGTATCACGCATTCTCAGGTAATGACTCCAATAGTATCCGGGATCAGTCGGGCACCATCATATTCTCAAAATATCCCATCATCCAAACGTACAAATACAAACTGCCAAAGGAGATATCCTCGTCTTCAGAAAGACCCGTATTTGCCGACCTCTTGATCAACAACGACACCATAAGGGTTGGCACCGTACATATGGAATCGTATGGTTTTTTGGGCCGAGATTATGCAGATCTTTCCAGGATCAAAAATCAGGAAGACACCGGGCTTCACGCTTCGAAGAAAATATTCTGGAAGATGCGCTATGCGTTTTCACAACGGGGTAAGCAGGTGGATATTATGCGGGAGAAAATTGAAGAGTCAACCCATCCGACAATTGTTTGTGGTGACCTCAATGATGTGCCTAACTCGTATGCTTATTTCCGTGTCCGGAAAAATATGAAAGACGCATTTTTGGAAAAAGGGTCGGGCCTTGGAAAGTCTTACTTCAGCGGACAATCAAGATCACTTGCCTGGCTGCCCACCCTGAGAATTGACTATATTTTTGCAGATGCTGATGTTACCTTCTCACAATTCACAATGGGTACTAGGAATTTATCAGACCATCGTGGTGTTATCACCGATGTTGAAGTACCCAAAAAATAATACTTTTGAAACTTATGTCGTCACTCAAGGTTTATAATTCATTGACCCGCCAAAAAGAAGCGTTTACACCGTTTACCCCGGGCCATGTGGGAATGTATGTCTGCGGTCCAACCGTTAGCGGAGAGAGTCATCTGGGCCATGCAAGGCCATTTATCACGTTTGATATTGTGTATCGCTACCTGATGCATCAGGGTTATAAAGTAAGGTATGTCAGGAATATCACCGATGCAGGCCATTTTGAAGAACCAGGCAGGGAAGCTGAAGATAAGATATCGAAAAAAGCACTGCTGGAAAAACTTGAGCCGATGGAGCTGGTGCAGAAGTATACAAATCTTTTTCACTGGGCGATGAAGCAGTTCAACAATCTCGAACCAAGTATTGAACCTACTGCAACAGGTCATATCGTAGAACAGATTGTGATGATTGAAAAGATCATTGCGGACGGCTATGCTTATGTGGCCAATGGGTCAGTATATTTCGATGTAGAAAAATATAATCATGATTTCAGTGCCAAAGGCATGCCCTATGGAATATTAAGTGGAAGGATCCTGGATGACCAGTTGGAAACCACACGTGAACTTGAGTCGCAGGATGAAAAGAAAAATAAGAGCGACTTCGCGCTTTGGAAGAATGCCTCACCTGAACATATTATGCGTTGGCAAAGCCCATGGGGAATGGGATTCCCGGGATGGCATATTGAGTGTTCGGCGATGAGTACAAAATATCTTGGTGAACAGTTTGATATCCACGGCGGAGGTATGGACCTTCAGTTCCCGCATCATGAATGTGAGATAGCACAAAGTGTGGTTTGTAATCATCATGTTCCAGCTCAATACTGGCTGCATAACAACATGATTACCATCAACGGGAAAAAGATGGGAAAAAGTTATAACAATGTCATCAAGCTCTCTGAATTATTCAGCGGCACCCATCCTGCGCTGGAGCAGGCATATAACCCAATGACCATCCGGTTTTTTATCCTGCAAACGCATTACCGCAGTACACTTGATTTTGGGAACGAGGCCTTGCAGGCTGCAGAAAAAGGATTGAAACGTTTGTGGGAAGCATATGAAACCTTACTGTTGATGCAACACGAACCTTCAAAGATGGTGAATGTTGATATTGAAGCACAACTGCTAAGCCTTGCAAGGGAATTCGAGGATCATATGAACGACGACCTGAATACGGCAAAGGTGCTTGCCAATATGTTCACTATGGTTAACCATATTAATTCATTTCGCAGCGGTGCATTGGAAAAATCAACGTTAACTCCAGGGGCCATCCAATTTCTACAAAAGCAATTCAAAACATATGTTGAAGGCGTTTTTGGATTGCAGGACCAGTCGAACAGTAACGATGGCAAACTTGAAGGTGTACTTCAATTGATCATAGACATCAGAAAAGAAGCCCGGAATAAGAAAGACTTTATGACATCAGACAAGATTCGCAATACACTTCAGACACTTGGCATATCCTTGAAAGATGAGAAGGATGGAACAGTGAGTTGGTCGATATAATTCGGCAAGATGTCATGGGCGGTTTCATGGTTAGAGGGGGCGGGTTCCGTGACCGACAATGATGAAATGGCCTGCATCAGCAAGTATTCGGATGTATTAACCCATTCCCTATACACTTGAGTATGGGGGTTCCGGTGAAAAAGAAAATAGTTTTCCATTTTTCCCAGTGCGAATTTGGCAGAATAAAATCCGGCGCCTGCTTTTGCACCGTCTTGTGCATTACAATACTGTTCATAATGTCTCTCTACAGGGACCATCATTACTGGTTTGCCGAGGTACATGGCTTCACAGACAGATTCAAAGCCAGCGCTACAAACGAGGCCTTTGCATTTGGCCATCAGTTCAAGAAATTTCTTATCATTTAGCGAATAAAATGTGAGGTTCTGGCTAATCTCCCATTCGCCTTTATGATCTTCCTTCACTTCAGCGCTATCCGTGAAACAGTAAAGGGCTATCGAGGGATGTTTTCTGTGCCAATCAATGATATCAGGAATATAGCCACTATTTAACACGTATACGAGAATGAAATCTTCCTGTTTTACTTCCTGCTGAAACAGTTCCTTTCGTAGAATGGGCGGAATCACCAGCAGCTTAGGATTTGTTGCCTGTTGCATATCCTTCATGGAAATGGCAAGGATCTTATGTGAGCCGTATGCCGTAAGCTTTGTATATAGCCGGATCATTAAAGACTGCAGCCTGTTTCCCCTGGGAAAGCGATATTGATTGTGTAGGTAGGTATACTGATGGGCGATAGAAATTATGCAGAAAGGAGGATGAGGATAACGTAGTGCATAGCAACCCATCAACGGTTCGTAGAAATTGATCACAACATCAGGGCGATATTCATCGATCAGCCCTTTTATTATTTCGAGGCTTCTATTCCATTTCCTAATCATAAATAGGTTGGCCGTCACAGTCCGGACCAGACTTACGGAACGATTATTTCGGTCCTTTACGAAATTGGGACTTGCTATCCTGATAATGGGCACATTGATCTTACGGATAAAAAAATCAGGAATCTGCCTTTCCATATTCAATCCAACAGTAACACAAGAAACTTTATGTCCCGCTTTCTTCAGCAATTCAAAAACAGCTATTGCTTGTGTGAGATGTCCCCGCCCTTCACCCTGAACCGCCAGGATAAATTTATATGAGTTCATTCTCCTCGATTAAAAGGTGATTTAATTCAAATTCAATATCTAAGTTTTCTTGTTTTGACGAATCAGGATAGGTTTCCTTTAACCAATCCTGGTAATATATGATCTTCCACTCATGATCCTCTGTTTCCACGATGGCACTAAGGGTTTCAACCCAGTCACCGGAATTCAGGTAATGAATACCGCTTATAAATTTATTATTTGCCTGGTGGATATGACCGCAGATAACCCCGTCACACATTTCATTTGCAGCAACAGCACACAATTCTTTTTCATAGTCAGAAACAAAAGATACCGCCTGTTTTACAGTTGCTTTAACGGCCTGAGACAACGAATAATACGGCAGACCACGTTTGCTGCGTATTGAATTATAATGCCTGTTCATCCAGAGCAGGAAAGTGTATCCTATATCGCCGAGCTTGGCGATCCATTTAAGGTTGGTGGTTACAGCGTCAAAAATATCGCCGTGAACTACGAAATATTTTTTTCCATTGGATTCATGAACATAATTGCGGAGTATGGAAAAATTTCCCAGTCTAAGCGGAAGAACTTCATCCAGGAAATCATCGTGGTTTCCCCTAAGGTATATTACTTCCGTATTAGCAGAAGACACCCATTTCATGATCAGTCTGAAGAAGGCAGTGTGTTTCTTTTTCCATTTACCGGATTTGCGTAATTGCCATCCGTCAATTATATCACCATTGAGGATCAGTTTGTCGCAGCTGTGTTTGCGAAGAAAATGTACTGCTTCACGTACATGTGAGTCATGTATTCCCAGGTGAATATCAGAGAGGATAATGGTTTTGTAATGAGGCTTCAAATTAGTACAGGGTTTTACAAAACTAAAAAGGCAGTCTTAATTTAATGTGCAGGAATTATTACCAGAATATTAAACTATTGCGATAAAATTGCAGTATGCACTACATTAAACACCTTTCGAAAGAAAAGGTGATGAAAAAACTCATCAGGAGAATGGGTGAAATACCGCTGGAAGGAAGGAAAAATGCTTTCATGCATCTTTGCTTTTCCATACTTAGTCAGCAACTTTCTGTAAAAGTTGCCAGGGTTATCCGTGACCGTTTTCTAGCTTTATATGATGGAAAGTTTCCTGATCCGCAAGTGATCCTGGATACGCCCGTTACCAGTTTTCGCGCAATTGGTTTTTCGAATGCCAAAGCCTCCTATGTTCACAACATTGCGAAATTCGCCATGGAACATGGAATGGCCGATAAGAAACTGGCGAAAATGAGTGATGATGAAATTATTGAGTACCTCACCCAAATAAAAGGTGTAGGCAGATGGACCACTGAAATGTTGTTGATGTTCACCCTGAAAAGGGAAAACGTTTTTGCGGTTGATGATCTCGGAATTCAAATGGCTATGGTCGGCCTTTATAACCTTGATTTTTCTAATAAGAAGAAATTAAAGACTGATATGATCGCAATTGCCGAACAATGGTCGCCCTACCGGACATACGCCTGTATGTATTTGTGGCGTTGGAAAGACGAGATCGCTGCGCGATAATGTGGTTAATGTGGCCAGTGTGGTGAATGTGAAAATTGACATTTGATAATTGTCATTGACACATTCTCAACGGCTGCTCGCAATTTCCACATTTGGCATTTGTACTTCCACATCTAACACATTTGACAATTTTCCAGATTAACTTGATTTCCGACGTCAGGTTTCATTACCAGATGAACATAATCTCGGAAATCAAATTTCATTGCCGGATCAACTTCATTTCGGAAATCAGGTTCCCTGCTCCCCCTACCTTATCAATACACCAAAGTACATACCTGATGTCAACACAGATGGTACGGTTGAGGTCTTTGTCGAAGGCTAACTTATGACTCAGGGCTTCATAGTTTCCGTCAAACGCCAGCCCGATAAGTTCTCCATTCCCATTGATCACAGGTGATCCGGAATTACCTCCCGTAATATCGTTGGTAGTGATAAAATTCACCACCAAATCATTCCGCGATTTATCCATATACGATCCGAAATCTTTTTTCAGCGCAAGCTCCCTGAAATTCACAGGCAGATCAAATTCATAATCACCAGGTACATATTTATCCATTACACCTTTCATGGTAGTTACGTAATCAAATTTAACGGCATCACGGGGTTGGTAGCTTTTTACATTACCATAGCTGGTACGCATGGTAAATGTGGCGTCAGGATACATCTTCTTTTTGGAATCCATTTGCATTACCCCTTTCAGATAAAGCCTGGCAGCATTATTATTCGATTCAGTGAACTGTTGATATTGCGGCAAGTACTTGGAATTGTAGTTTTTCATGAACTGGCTCACGGTTGAATACGCCGGATCATTTTGTAGCATAAGGGCATCAGGCCGACTGATAAACGCATTCCATTTTGCATCATTCAGGATCATGGTAGTGCCAAAAACATTAGCTGAGAATTTATCGTAAGCGGTAATTTCCTGAAGTTCTCCATAAGTATTTCTTAGCCCCTCGAAAAATCCAATGGGGTGCTGGTTCTTATCAATATTCTTGAAAAACATCTGCAATACCCCGGCAAGTATATTACGGTCGGCATTGATGTCTTCCTTGTCCATGAATGTTTTCCTGGCTTTGTCGGTGGATGCCAGCAGCTTCTTTACATCAGGATGGTCAACACCTTTCTTTACCAATTCGCTTTCCAACAGTATCATGCTTGAAGCAAATGCAAGCAGTGGGCTTCCCAATATTCCTTCATTAATGTACATCCGGTGTTTTGCATAAGGCTTCCATTTTTCATATGCTTTACTCCAGTCGCTGAATACATTTTCATATTCGGGTTTTCCTTTTGCCCACGACTGAAAAGACTGTTCCTGCGCCAGTTTTTGTTCGTACACTTTGTATTTCAGTAATTGTTTGGTTTCGCCGTCAAAGAATTTCCAATAGTTGGCGATAGTAGCGTAAGCGTCAGCCAGCCTTAGTTTATTGGCATCAGATTTTTTTATTTCATTCATCATGAATTTTAATCTCATGTCGCGCAATTCTACCAGTGCAGAATTTTCAATCTCAGTTTTTAATTTAACGCCGTAAGATGATTCATAACGATTGGTTGTTCCGGGATAACCCCATATCATCGCGAAATCATTATCTTTTATTCCTTTGAGTGATATCGGAAGAAAATATTTTGGTTTAAGTGGAACGTTGTCCGCTGAATAGTCTGCAGGTTTGCCGTTCTTGTCTGAGTAAATCCTGTATATCGAAAAATCACCTGTATGACGGGGCCACTCCCAGTTATCCGTGTTTCCGCCATATTTCCCGATACTTTCAGGCGGAGCTCCCACCAGCCTTATGTCTTTGTACCGCTGATAAACAAAAACGAGGAATTGATTTCCCTTAAATACCGGACTGATCCTGGCTTCAATATTTTCTGACGGATTGCTGTATTGTGCATTTAATGCGGTCACCATTTCCTGCACTTTTTTAGTCCTTTCCACGCCCTGTAGACCAGCTACTACGCTATCGATCAGTTTGGTAACGTCTTCAATTTTTAGCAAGAATTGCACTGATATGCCTGCCGCGGGGATCTCCTCGATTTTTGACCTTGCATAAAAGCCGTTTTTCAAATAATTATGTTCCACTGTACTGGCTGCAACTATTGCTCCGTAACCGCAATGGTGATTAGTGAACACCAAACCTTCGTTACTTACGACCTCTCCGGTACATCCTGATCCAAAAATAATGATGGCGTCTTTAAGGGATGCTTTATTGATATTATACAACTGGTCTTTTGTAAGTTTCAGTCCTCTACTGACCATATCGTTATAGACCTGTTGGCCAAGTAAATTAGGAAGCCACATTCCTTCATCTGCCGCGGCAATAAAAAAATGCAGGACAAGACTTACAGTGAGAATATATTTTTTCATACTTATGAATTTTGGTCAATCCTTGTTTTCCTCCTGTAAAGAATCCCATAACAAATCTTTCAGTTCCTGTAAACCTTTTTGCATAACCGAGGATATAAAAATGTGTGGAACATCTGCAGGTAGTTCTTTAGATATCGCTGTTTTTAGTTCGTCATCTAACATATCTGTTTTGCTAATAGCTATTATGAATTTTTTATCCAGCAGTTCAGCATTATATTTTTCGAGTTCATTAACCAGTACATGATATTCTTCAAGATGGCTTTTACTGTCCGCCGGTATAACAAATAAGAGTACCGGATTTCTTTCTATATGGCGAAGGAATCGGTGACCCAGGCCTTTGCCTTCTGCGGCGCCTTCAATTATTCCTGGAAGGTCTGCCACACAGAAAGACCTTCCGCCGCGGTATTCAACCATTCCAAGGTTTGGACTAAGCGTTGTAAATGCATAATCGGCGATCTTCGGTTTAGCAGCAGTGATCACCGACAAAAGTGTTGATTTTCCTGCATTAGGAAAGCCTACCAGGCCCACATCGGCCAATACCTTTAACTCCAGCACTTTCCAACCTTCAATACCTTCTTCTCCAGGCTGTGCATACTCAGGGGCTTGGTTGGTGGGTGTAGCAAAATGGTTGTTACCCAGTCCACCTCTGCCTCCTTTCAACCATATCACCGTCTGGCCGTCTTCCATGATCTCGGCTTCTTTTACTCCGGATTCTGCATCCCTTGCGATCGTGCCTAATGGAACTTCAATGATAATGTCTTTGCCATCCCGGCCCGTCATATTGTTCTTATCACCATGCTTGCCGTCTTCCGCCAATACGTTTTTATAATACCTGAGGTGAAGTAAAGTCCATAAATTCTTATTTCCGCGGAGTATAATGTGTGCACCCCTTCCGCCGTCTCCACCATCAGGTCCGGCCATGGCGTTAAATTTCGTACGCATGAAGTGTTTGCTTCCTGCTCCGCCATGCCCTGTATGGCAAAATATCCTGATCTGGTCTACGAAATTTGAATTTTCCATGTAGTTATTTCCTGGTGAAAAAAAGTTGTTTTTTCACCATTTCATTTGTTTTTAATACTATTCCAGGTCTCATAGAGTATATCCTGAGATGGACGGTCAGCTTCAGGTTCCGTAAGCGCATCGCATGGCTCCCAGGACTCTTTCATCGATGCTGGAAGTGATTGATATAACTTAGTTCCACTGGTCTTCCAACGAATCATTTCATCAGTTACCTCACGTATAATTCTTGCCGGATTTCCTGCCATCAGGCTTCTTCCAGGTATTTTTTCGTCTGCCTTAACAAAAGACAATGCACCTATAATGCACTCATCGCCCAGGTCAACGTTATCCATAATAACACTATTCATTCCCACTAAACAATTCCTTCCTATGGTAGCACCATGGATAATGGCTCCATGACCAATATGTGCGCCTGCTTTCAACAACACGGTTACACCTGGAAACATGTGGATCACACAATTTTCCTGGACGTTACATCCTTCTTCAATAATGATACCGCCCCAGTCTCCACGTAGTGCTGCTCCCGGACCTATATAAACATCCTTGCCAATGATCACGTTACCGGTCACCACCGCAGCAGGGTGTACAAAGGCAGAGGGATCAACAACGGGCCGAAAGCCCTTATAGGAATAGAACATAGTCAATGATGTGGGTACGCGAAGATAAGACGGATCAGATGGTCCTTGGAAATATCAGATCAATGTTTTACCCGTTCTGAAACAGGTCCCTTTGAACAGGGCCACGTGTTCATTTTTCTGGTTGGTAATGGTGATCAGGTAAACACCGGTACTTCGGCCATTATGGATTTCTTTTGCTTCTGCCGTTAGCGTATCACCAATGTGCATGGCTTTTGTGAAACTGATGGTGACATCAAGCGCAACAGAAAGATTATTTCTATTGTTGCAGGCAAATGCAAAAGCGCTATCTGCCATTGAAAACGGAATGCCTCCATGAACAATGCCAAAACCATTGACCATTTCTTTCCTTATGGTCATTTTTATCCTGCTGTATCCTTCCGTAATTTCCAGTACTTCGATACCCATCCACTGGCTGAAAAAATCATGGTCCATCATGTGGTCAACCACCGATCTTGCTAAAATGTCATTTGGCATATGTTATTGAATTTCTGTTTTATTCTCCTTTGAATTCAGGGACCCGTTTTTTCATAAATGCCTCTAGCCCTTCCCGGTAGTCGTATGTCAGGGCTGCTTCCTGCTGCAATTTATCTTCCATTTCAAGTTGTTCTATATAGTTTTGCTGAAAGGAATAATTCAGGGCATGCTTTGTTAGTGCAAGGCCGTGGGTTGGCATCGTAGCAATTTGTTTTGCAAATTGGATGATGTGTTTATCGAATAATTCATCTGGAATTACCTGGTAGATCATGCCCATTTTTTCTGCTTCTGTGGCCGTTACTTTATCTCCTGTCATCATCAGGGCCGACGCTTTCTGCCAGCCTACGAGCCGGGGAAGAAAAAATGTTCCTCCGCTATCAGGGATCAATCCAATTTTGGAGAAAGCCTGTACAAAAGAAGCCGAATTCCTGGCTATAACAATATCACAGCACAGCGCAATATTGGCGCCTGCACCAGCAGCAACACCATTTACCCCGGCAATGACGGGCTTTGCCATGGACCTGATTTTACGGATAATGGGGTTATAATGTTCACTAAGTATCTGCGTCATAGTTGGGCCTCCGGGATCCGAGATCTCTGCAAGATCCTGACCTGCACAAAACCCTTTTCCGGATCCCATTATCAGTACTGCCCTCACGTCTTTGTTTGCGGCAGACTCATCAAGGCAGGACTGCACTTCCATAGCCATTTCACGGTTGAATGCATTGAGCTTATCGGGCCTGTTGAGAATGATGGTTGCAACAGAATCTTCAATCGAAAAAATAATATGCTGCATAGAGATTTTAATAATAGGGTTGTTGAATATTCTTAGTGACACTTAAAATAGTCGAACGGCTCCTTACAATCATTACACTGGTAGAGGGCTTTGCAAGCCGTTGAACCAAATTCACTGATGCGCTTCGTATGGTAAGAATTGCAGCGCGGGCAGGGAATGGCTTCGTCTGCGAAAAGTTCTTTGCGACAAGCCTGTTGCTTTGATAGTGGCGGCGCGATGCCGTATTCCCTGAGTTTATTTTTACCTGCCTCACTCATCCAGTCGGTTGTCCAGGCAGGAGATAATACCGTAATAACATTCACATTTTTCAATCCATGAGTGGCCAGTTCTATTTTTATATTTGCCGATATCATGTCCATCGCCGGACAGCCACTATACGTTGGCGTTATGGTAACGGTAATCAAACTTTCTTCGTTGATGCTGATGTTCCTTACTACTCCCAGGTCAACCACACTCAACACAGGCACTTCAGGATCAACTACGTTTTCCAGGATCTCCAGGATGGTTTCTTCCGTTATATGTGTAGTTATTGTACTGATAATGTTGATTTTAATTTACCATTGACTATCAGGATAAGCGCGCTGCATGTATTGCAATTCGGCCAGGATATAGCCCATGTGTTCGGTATGCAATCCCTTTTTTCCGCCTTGTTGAGCGTAACCTTGTGCAGGTACTGCAAGCCCCGCCTCATCAAATACTTCTTTCACGTTATTTTCCCAAACTGTTTTTATAGACGTCAGGTCTGCTCCGATGTTTTCTTTCTGCATCGCCAACTCTTCATCTGATGGCATAAATAGTTCACCGGTATATGGCCATAAAGCTTCAATGGCGTTAGCGATCCGCTGATGGCTTTCAGGCGTTCCATCACCCAGCCGGATCACCCATTCACTACTCCAACGCAGGTGGTATGTCACTTCCTTTAACGACTTATTACTAATCGCAGCAATTTGCTCGTCCCTGCTATTCATTAGTTGCTGGTATAACGGCGACTGGTATGCGCTGAAGAAAAACTGCCTCAGTATGGTCTGCGCCCAATCGCCATTAGGTTGTTCAGTGAGCAGGCAGTTTTTATATTCCCTTTCCAACCTTAGGTAAGCAAGTGAATCCTCGGTAGCACCATTTCCCTGCAGAATAGCAGCGTACTGAAAAAAATTTCGTGCCTGTCCAAGGTGGTCAAGGGCAATATTGGTCATAGCGATATCCTGTTCCAGGACTGGGCCATGCCCACACCATTCACTATTACGGTGACCAATAACCATGGCATTATCTGCAAGTTGCAATAAGTATTTTACCAAAAGTTCGTTCTGCATCACATGTGTTTCAGTTCGTCGGGTAGGTCATAAAAAGTTGGATGGCGGTATACTTTATCATTAGCGGGCTCATAAAAACTTTCTGCATCATCGGGGTTGGAAGCGTGGATGAATTTGCTTTCCACTACCCATAAACTGACCCCTTCCATGCGCCTGGTATAAACGTCCCGGGCATTTTCTATAGCCATTTCGGCATCGGCTGCATGAAGGCTGCCCACGTGTTTATGGTCGAGCCCCTGCCTGCTCCTGATGAAAATTTCCCATAGCGGCCAGTCTCTTTTTTCTAACCTTCCAACTTCATTATTCAGTTCCTTCTTCAAAGGCTCAGGTTTGCCGGTAGCGGCGTCTTCAGGAATATCTCCGTAATAATATTTTTTCATGCCTGGTAATGATGTTAGCGGTTTACTTTATTCTTGTTAACCTTATCTTTCTTTACGCTGCAGTTTCAATGTTCTGTATTGTTTGACTGTTATGTTGCGGTGATGTCCCATTTTAGGCTGCTTTGGAATTTAACCTCGCCGACTTTTTAGTGGCATAGGCCAAAGCTGCTTCCCTTACCCACTCGCCTTTTTCATGTGCAGCTTTTCTTGCCTCGAGTCGTTGTTTGTTACAAGGACCATTTCCCTTTACCACATTCCAGAATTCTTCCCAGTTTATTTCACCAAAATCGTAATGCTGCCTGGATTCATTCCATTTTAGGTCAGGATCGGGCAGGGTCATTCCCAATATTTTCACCTGTTGTGCTATCATGTCAACAAATTCCTGGCGTAGCTGGTCGTTAGACTTACGTTTTATTTTCCACTGAGTGCTTTGATCCGAATGGGTGCTTTCGCTGTCTTTCGGTCCAAACATCATTAACGACGGCCACCACCATCGATTGATCGCTTCCTGGCACATGGCTTTCTGGGCCTCAGTTCCTCTACTTAAAACCAGCAGGCTTTCAAATCCCTGGCGCTGATGAAAACTTTCTTCTTTACAGATTCTTACCATCGCCCTGGCATAGGGGCCATAAGATGCCCGGCACAACATCACCTGGTTAAGGATTGCAGCTCCATCCACCAGCCATCCAATAGCGCCCATATCGGCCCATGTAAGGGTAGGGTAGTTAAAAATGGAGGAGTATTTTGCTTTTCCTGAATGCAGGTCATTGATCATGGTATCCCTTGACACACCCAGCGTTTCTGCAGCCGAGTACAGGTATAAGCCATGGCCTGCTTCATCCTGCACTTTAGCCAGCAAAACTGCCTTGCGTTTCAGAGATGGGGCACGGGTGATCCAGTTACCTTCCGGAAGCATTCCTACAATTTCACTGTGGGCGTGCTGGCTGATCTGACGGATCAGTGTTTTTCGGTAAGCCTCGGGCATCCAGTCGCGGGGCTCAATTTTCACCTCGTCTTCGATTTTACCAAGAAAAATGGCTTCTTCTTTTTGTGCGTCCATATGCAGCTTTTTCGTTGTATAAAGATAATCCTAACTCGTTAATGTACTAACAGCTGTTAGTCTCACAATGTTTTATTAACAGATCCATATCTCACATAATCGGTCGTGCTGCACTCATCTTATATGCAGTCTTCATCAGAAAAAGTGTTTGGCTGATAGCGAGCCACCTCATACAGCCATTAGATACCCCCTACCGTGAGTCAAAGTCCACAAAAACATTGTCCGATTCGGGATGGCTCTGACAGGTAAGTATGAAACCGGCGGCAACTTCTTCTGATTCCAATGCATAATTAACATCCATGTGCACTTTACCTTGTTCAAGTTTGGCGCGACAAGTTGAACACACTCCCCCTTTGCAGGCAAATGGAAGGTCGATTCCGTGTTTAAGTGCTGCATTGAGGATGGTATCACCCTCAGATGATAATGTAAAACTGCTGACGATTCCATCAAGGCGAATTTTTATGTTCGCCATATTCTTGTTTTCCTGTACAATTGGTTGAGGGTTCACAGCCAGTTCTTTCTGGTGCAGCACTGGTGTGTTGAAAAGTTCAAAGTGTATCTTTCCTGATGTTATATTTTTGCTTTCCAGAAATCTTTTAACACTGTAGATCATTTCTTCCGGTCCACAAAGAAAAAACTCATCATACACGTCAAGGTCAATGAGTGTATTGCAAAGCGCCTGGCATTTTTTCTCATCAATGCGTCCGAAATTCACGTTATTGTCGGTGACTTCCCGACTCAGCAAATGAATCACCTGCAACCGTTTCATGGCTTTGTTCTTCAGGTTTTCAAGTTCTTCCATGAAGATGATGCTTTTCCTGTCGCGGTTGCCATAGATCAGTGTAAACTGGCTCTGAGACTCGGTTTCAAGCGTTGTTTTGAGGATCGATAATACAGGTGTAATACCACTGCCGGCGGCAAATGCCAGGTAGTTTTTTTTGGCAGATGGATGAAGTGGAGTATTGAATTTTCCGGTTGGAGGCAGAATTTCAAGTACATCACCCGGTTTTAACTCCTGGTTTGCCCAGGTCGAAAATTTACCTCCCTCCATTTGTTTAATAGCGATCCGAAAATCATTTTCCGATGGCGCCGTGCAAATAGAGTAGTTACGCCTGAGCTCTTCTCCCGCTATTGTTTTTTTGATCGTAATGTTTTGTCCCTGCTCAAACCGAAAAGCCTCCGTCAGATGTTCAGGGATTTCAAAAGAAACAGAAACGCATTCAGAGGTCTCTTTGCGTATATTCTTAACCGTTAGTCTGTGAAAATGTATTGACACCGGGGAAGATTAATGTGGTTAGTGTGATTAATGTGGTTAGTGTGGTTAATTAGGTTGACTATTTTCTAAGTCCATTGACCATATGAACGATCATGCTTTCTTCCAGTTCATTTGCACTAATATTCTTTTTTGTCCGGTGCCAGTATTCAATTCCTCTAACTGCACTGAGCAGCGTAAGCACTACAGCGTAAGGTTGAACTTGCCTGATTTGTCCTTTACGAATACCTTCCTCAATGATCTGTTCGAGCCGGCGGACATACACCCTTCTTTCATTTAAAAAAGTAGAATGGTATGGTTCTTCCAGATATTTGCTTTCATTGTTAGTGACCATTACCTCGTCAAGGCGGTTGATCCACATGCTGATGTGAAACCTTACCATAGACTCCAGCTTCTCCAGAAAATTCAGAGAATCGTCTGCTTCAACCTCCTGCAACTGGGCGGTGAATTCATTGGCTACGCGAAAACAAATTTCCTGCAATAGCTCAGACTTGGACCGGATATGATTATAAAGGCTGGCCGCTTCAACACCTACATCGCCCGCAAGGTCGCGCATACCTGTGGAAGGGAAACCTTTTTCCCGAAATAGCCTGGCCGCTGCCAACGTGATCACTTCTTTGCGAGAACCGTTTTTGCGGTTGGTGATTCTGCCCATTGTTAGTAGTTAATGAGTAACGAAAGTACGAAAAGATACTAACAGTTGTTAGTGTTTTGGCATGATGACTTCGAATAATGGGTTATGTTCGAGCTGTCCTGGCAAATCATGAAAGCTGCGGCAGCTACAAGTATTCCTGTCGTTTTCCGCTTACCTTTGCGCCACTAAATTACCATTCATGTCGTTAGTTGTAGTTGGTTCAATGGCCTTTGATGATATTGAAACACCGTTCGGGAAAAGTGATAAAATTATTGGTGGAGCAGCCACCTATATTGCCTGGAGTGCTTCCAATTTCAAAAAACCTATAAAACAGATATCTGTGGTGGGCGGAGACTTCCCCACATCCGAACTGGAAGCTTTGGAAGAACGGGGTGTTGTGATGGAAGGTGTGCAGGTTAAAAAAGATAAAAAGTCATTTTATTGGTCGGGACGTTATCACCTCGACATGAATACGCGCGACACACTCGATACTCAACTGAACGTACTCGGTGAATTTGTGCCAGTTGTACCGGAAAGTTATCAGGACTGTGAATTCCTCATGTTGGGGAATCTTGTTCCCGCTGTACAGTTAAGTGTTATTAAGCAATTGAAGACAAGGCCACGGCTGATTGCTATGGACACGATGAATTTCTGGATGGAAACCGCTCCTGATGAACTGAGAAAAGTGATTCGGGAAGTAGATGTTTTAATGGTCAATGATAGTGAAGCGCGTGAATTAAGCGGAGAATATTCGCTGGTAAGGGCTGCTCGGGAAATCCTGAAAATGGGACCTGAATATCTGATCATAAAAAAGGGCGAACACGGTGCACTATTATTTCATAAACAACAGGTATTCTTTGCCCCAGCTTTGCCACTGGAAGAAGTATTTGACCCAACTGGTGCGGGAGATACCTTTGCGGGCGGATTCATTGGGCATCTTGCCAGGACGAGGGATATTTCTTTCGAGAATATGAAGACCGCTATTATTGTTGGCTCTGCAATGGCTTCTTTTTGTGTAGAAAAATTTGGCACACAGAGGCTACAGGAAATTACGCAGGATGATATTGACGAAAGAATCCGGGAGTTTGTGCAACTGGTCAATTTCGATATTGCGCTAATTGGATAATCGAATGCTGACGAGTTTCACCCCAGCGCTGATTACGTAATTGAATACCGATAACTGTCACACAGCGCTGACAAGATAGCTCATCGAATCAGCCCTATAGCATTTCGGAATTTTTTTGTTGTACCATTCAAATTAAAAGTTTCCGTCAAAATTATATAGTGCCCTTTTACGAGGGTATTGTTATTCTCGCCTGTTCCGTCCCACCTGAACTGTCCTTTAATACCACATAATGCGTTTTTCACCAGGTATTTAACCGGATTACCAAATGCATCATAGATAGTAATATTGGCAACATAACCCGGTTCCGCGAATTGATAGTTGATCAGCATAAAGTCGTCCCTCCCATCCAGATCAGGCGAAATGACCCTTGAACTCAATGTCAGTTCACCGGTTGACAAATCATTTGGGACAGACTGGCTGTTGATCAATCCTGGCGTTCCGTAACCAGCTGAGGTTGACGCAGAATGCCAATTGAGCATATTCTGGGTGGGAGCATTTGTATTTAGTCGTTCCAACGCAATACCCTCACGGTTACGTATAAGTGGAAAATGCCATTTTTCATTATAGTTCAACTCATCGGTAACACGGCCGGTTTCATCCAACAAAACCACCGTTCCCTGATCGTCGGGGTACGACGGCATTGCATCTGTCATCATTACGTTACCACAGTCGTAGTGTTGCCTGAGCCAGGTACTATCTTCCGTAACGGCAAGATATTCGCCAGCCAATAACGGGAATGGTGATGATCTTATCCGTTGTATGGAGGATAAGCTGCCACTGGCATTTCTGTTGGCCAGGAATAAGGTGGAAACGTCAAGAATTTTATCGGACCTATTGAGAATCTCTACATAATCGAATCCTCCACTCACAGGATCAAACAATATTTCATTGATCACAACATCCAATGGCTTAACCGTTGAAAACCTTCCAAAGCTGAGTTTGACAGGTGGACTTTTATTTAATGCACAGTCCGTTGCGGTAAGGTTGTTCAGTGTATACAAGGTCTTTTCTACCGCAGGCTTTTTAAGTTTTACAACAAGCACATTGAACATCGGAGGTAACAGTGATAAAGATGAAATACCAAGTTCATCAATTGATATAGACGTGGCTGCCGCAACCTCGGCTAATAATGGTTCAGCATACACTATGGCTACGGTAATGCTGTCAGGCATATAGATAAACCGTGGATAAGGCGCGTAAACATCTGACTGAATGCTTTGAATACTGTTGGACTGTGAAGGCGTGCCTCCACGACTGTCTGTAGCCGAACTCCAGTTTTCTTTTCCGAGACAGGGGAATCGAACATCTTTCATTTCAATACTCCAGCCGCCATCCTTTTTTAACGTATTATCATACCAGGTAGTATTCCAGTTCACGGCATGAATGAGTTGCCCCGTTGAAGAAAAAATAATGATGGTATCACCATCATTATTAAGTGTTGGCCAGGGGGATACGGATACCACCGGACCGAAAGGGAGGAACTGAGGAAGGGAAGAAGCGGGGCAAAGCACCAACAAACTATCTGGTTTAAGAATGACTTGCGAATTGATTTTTCCTGTCGTTGACCCATTTGTAACCGTCCAGTTTTTCATGTTAATCTCTTTCCCACTCCGATTTCTTAGTTCAATGAATTCTGAAGAAGGCAGGCTCCGAACCGGCGTTGGATCCGCAAAAATTTCGTGTATCACGACGTCATATAATACTGGTTCCTGGGCCCGCAAGCCTTTATATATCAAGCATACACTGACCACTATCCACCATTTCATAATGGCAAATTGCACATAAGCCAATCCCATCCAACTGGTATTTTCAACATTTATTTGGTGAAAAAAACATTCCCGTTTATTTTTGAATGGCATGAACATGATTATTAAACATAGAAAGTCTACCAAAAAACGTTTCCAACAGGGGAAGGTTTAGGAACTTTGTATGTTGCATATATTTCCGGGCCTTCCATTGGAAGGCCTTTTTTTATACATCAATATCAAAAAAAGCAAACATGAAAGTTGCCGTAGTAGGTGCCACCGGTTTGGTGGGAACCAAAATGTTACAGATCCTTGAAGAAAGAAATTTTCCGGTTGACCAGCTGATTCCCGTGGCTTCTGCTGCTTCAGTAGGTAAACAGGTGATGTATAAAGGAATCGGACACAACGTGGTCACTGCAGCTGACGCCATTGCGGCTAAACCCAATGTTGCGTTGTTCTCTGCAGGAGGCGGAACATCCCTTGAACTGGCACCGCAATTTGCTGCAGCAGGTATTACCGTTATTGATAATTCATCTGCATGGCGTATGGATCCAACCAAAAAATTGGTTGTTCCTGAAATCAATGCAGAGGAACTGACTTTGACAGACAAGATCATTGCCAACCCAAATTGTTCTACCATTCAAATGGTAGTGGCATTGAACCCTTTGCATAAAAAATATAGGATCCGCCGAATTGTGGTATCTACTTATCAGAGTGTGACCGGTACAGGGAAAAAAGCTGTTGACCAACTTATGGGTGAACGCAACAAAAATATGAATGGAAGTAAGGATGAATTCCCTATGGCATACAGGTATCCTATTGATTTGAATGCTATTCCACAGATCGATGTGTTCCTTGATAATGGTTATACCAAGGAAGAAATGAAGATGGTCAATGAGACCAGGAAAATTATGGGCGATAATGGCATAGGGGTAACGGCTACGACGGTCCGAATTCCAGTGATGGGCGGACACAGTGAAAGTGTAAATGTTGAATTTGAAAGCGAATTTGACCTGGAAGAAGTTAAGTCCTTGCTGAGTTCTGCACCGGGTGTTGTGGTGGTGGATGATCCAACCCATCAGCAGTATCCCATGCCAATGGATGCCCATGAAAAAGACGACGTATTTGTAGGTCGATTAAGAAGGGACGAAACGCAACCGAAGACACTCAATATGTGGATCGTTTCTGATAACCTTCGTAAAGGTGCAGCTACCAATGCGGTGCAAATAGCGGAATACCTTTTATCGAAGGGGATGCTGTAAGGATTGCGGATTGCGGATTGCGGATTGCGAATTGGCGAATTGGCGGATTGGCGGATTGCGGATTGGCGAATTGGCGAATTGGCGAATTGGCACCGCGGATGCAAGGTCAATAAATTATTAGAGCGTAAGATTTTCTGATTCCCTCATTTGTACTTTCACATTTTCACACTTTCCAATTTCCCAATTTACGCCTGCGTTCTATTGATAAATTCAACCAATGGTTTCAACGCTGTAAACGCGGCGATGCATTTTTTTTGAAGTGAAGCTGAACTAAGTTCTTCATCGGTCAGACTTTTCATGGCTATATAACTTTTGAGTTTCAGGTATGTGGCGGCAGGATTGCCAGCCTCATATCCTTTAGGTACCCTTTGCAGGTAAATATCTTCACCCAAATTCAAATCGCCATATTGTTTTTTGAATGCGGAGGACTTAATGATCGATGAAAATTCTTCCAAATTGTAATCTATTTCCTGCCGTATAGCAGAAAGCTGCGGAGGCATGGGCATCCATATACCACCGCCTACAAATGACTGCCCGGGTTCAATATGTAAGTAGTATCCTGCAAGGGTAGATTTTTTCCCTCCGGGATTGATGGATGCGCCAAAATTCTGTTTATAAGGAGACTTGTCTTTAGAAAAACGGACGTCACGGTTTATTCGGAACATACAGTCTTTCGGCGTCAGGTTTGAGATTGATTCATCCGTTTTACCGTAAGCAGCTATAAGACTTCCAAGAAAGGTCTCTAGTTCAGCTTTCGCAAGCGTGTATGCGTTACGGTTAGCATCGAACCAGGCTTTGTTATTATTTTTTGTAAGCTTTTTGAGAAAGGCCAGCGTAGCCGTCATGTATTCTTTACTTTACTTTACCCCAGTTTTCACCGCTTTTGATACGGTAAAGGGTCATTTCACTGACACTGTACTTTTCTGCAAGCTGGCGGAAGGTGAGCTTACGCTTTGGATCGCCAAGCGTTTTCTTGATCGTGCTTACCTGCTTGGCATTTAATTTAAGTCCGGTATTCCTGGAAGCCTGAACTTTCTTGTAAGCAATTTTCGCAGGTGATTTTTGTTGGTGCTTAGCCACCTCTTCCTGTGTTGCCCACTTTAGATTCGCAGCCCTGTTATCGAGTTTATTGTGGTTGATATGCACAACGAATTTATGCTTGGGAGATGGCTTCTTACTGAAAAGCTTGGCCACTTCACGATGTATATAAATCGTGCCTTTACTGTTCGGTCGATGAAGGTTAAGGCTCTTATATCCGGTAGTGAGCGAACCGTTCAATAGCTTACCATCCTCATTAACATCTTCGGTATAACTTGCTACCCTACCCTGACCTGACACCGCGTATTTTTTACGCAACTCTTTCCATCCCGGGAATTGCAAAGTTTTCCAGTTTTCGCCAGCTAATTTTTTAATCATAACACTAAGGCTTTTGATAGTTCAAAATTACTACAAACATCACCAATTGTTAACATTTTTTATTAAATCATGGTGATAATTAACAGAAATAAGATTTAATCCCTTATACGTTTACGTTACCCTGACCATTTGAAGGAAGTCTTTTTCGCTAATGATCCGAATACTGGGGATTTTTCTGGCCTTTTCTAACTTGGATCCCGCGTCTTCTCCCACCACCAGGTAATTCAGCTTGCTACTCACACCAGTCACCAATTTGCCGCCATTTTCCTCCACCATAGCTTCAGCATCCTGCCGCTTCAATTCAGAAAGTGTTCCCGTAAATAAAAAATTCATGCCCTCGAGGTTACCGTGTTTTTTTACAGCCTGCCTGTTGTTGTAAAGATTAACACCCGACTGCTCCAGTCTTTCCAACATCCCGATGTTATCAGGGTTTTTAAAGAACTGATAAATACTCTCTGCAACTTTAATGCCCACATCTTCCAGTTCCTTGAGTTGATCCAGCGAATACTCACGGAAATCAAGCATATGCTCCACGTTGTTCGCCAGTGTTTTTGCCGTAGTCTCTCCAACATAACGGATACCCATGGCGTACATCAGCCTGTGCAGTGGTTGTTTTTTGGAGTTCTCAATAGCTTCTTTCAAATTATTTACAGATCGCTCACCCCGGCCTTCGAGTTCAAGTATCTTGACATACGGCAGGTGATAGATGCCCGGAATGTCTTTAAGGAAGCCCAACTCATAAAACTTACTAATGTTAGCTTCGCCGAGACCGCGGATGTCCATAGCATCTTTGCTGGTGTAATGGATGATCCTTTCAACTACCTGTGCCGCACAGTTGATGTTGGGGCAGCGCCAGATGGCTTCGTCCAGCGGTCGGTAAAGTTTATCGTGGCACACGGGACAATGGATGGGGAAATGGATGGGCTTTTCTTTTCCGTTTCTCAACTCCGTTAGTGCTTTCACAATGTAAGGTATCACGTCTCCTGCCCTTTCCACAAGTAACTGGTCCCCGATCATAATATCCCGCTCGCGGATGAAGTCCTCATTATGTAGTGACACGGACGAAACGGTGACGCCACTGAGTGGTACCGGAGTTATTTTGGCGACTGGCGTAATGCTACCTGTTCTTCCCACCTGGTACTCCACAGCAAGCAATTGGCTGGTGGCCTGCCTGGCTTTAAATTTAAAAGCAATGGCCCAGCGGGGATGATGTGTTGTCATGCCCAACTTTTCCTGCAGTGCTGCATCATTAACTTTGACCACCATTCCGTCTATCTCATAGGGCAGGTTGTCGCGCCCGGCTTCGTATTCCCGGCAATAATCGATCACTTCTTTAATGCCCTGGCAAATTTTCTTTTCTTTCATCGGGCTTTTGAAACCAAGGTCCCACAACATTTCAAGCATGCCTGCATGGGTCATGATATCCTGTGGCATGGTATGTTCCTTCTCGATATGGATGTAACTGACGTGGTATAAAAAAGCTTCGAGATTCCGTTTTACCACTTCCCTAGGATCTTTAATACGAAGGGTACCCGAAGCTGCATTCCTCGGATTGGCAAGCGGGGGGAGGTTTTGGGACAGGAGGCCCTCGTTGAATTTTCTGAAACTGTCTTTATTCATCATGACCTCTCCACGAATCTCAATCTGGTTGATTCCATAACGGGAAAATTTTGCAGCGAGGGGAACGGATCGTATCTGGCGGATGTTGGCCGTAATTTCTTCCCCCTCTACACCGTCTCCCCTGGTGGCTCCCCTTACCAGGCGGTCATTCTCATAAATGAGGGAAATACTGGCGCCATCGAACTTAGGTTCCACACAATACTCGATCAACGCAAGTTTACTTTGCTCACGGGCCTTTCGATCGAAGTCCTCCAGGTCTACATCATCATAAGAATTCTCCAGTGAAAGCATCGGCACCAGGTGTTTCACAGTAGGGAAGGATGGAGTAAGTCCGATGGCTACACGTTGTGTTGGAGAATCATGCGGAACAGCAGACGGATTGTCCTTTTCCAGGTTAACCAGGGCCTTGTAAAGCAGGTCATATTCTTTATCAGAGATCAGTGGATCACAACTTATATAATACCTGTATTCATGAAACCTGAGTATATCACGGAGCAGATTGATCTTTTTAGAAAGATAATCGTGGTCCGATAGTTTTTTCATGAGGTCCAGTGTAGCAGATTGCAGTGTCTGCGTTTCCAATTTCTGATACATATCCTTTCGATTGACAATAAAAGTATGATTTAGCAGGATAGAATACATCCGGTCTATCGGAAGTTATTTACATTCATTTCCTGCAAAATTTGCTATTTCAAAATTGTTATGATAATTTTTCCGGTTATAAACGACGATTAGCTCAATGACGCCACCTAAAATAAAGCCTAACATTAATACCACGGCAGTAGACATCAATGACTACTTCGGCTTTGCTGTCTCGGTTGATTGTGTGATTTTCGGGTTTGATGAAAATGTGCTGAAAGTACTTCTCATCAGAAGTGATCTGGATGCTTTCCTGGGTGAATGGTCATTGTTGGGCGATCTCGTGCAACTTGATGAAGACCTTGAATCTGCGTCCTACCGGGTCCTGAAAGATCGCACCGGGCTGGATGATGTATACCTGGAACAGGTCTATACGTTCAGCGGGGTAGACCGGCACCCTGCCGGACGTGTAGTGTCGACCGCTTTTTTCTCGCTGGTCAATATCAAACATACCCGTCTACAACAAATGAACAATGAATTGCATTGGCATAAAGTTGACGAACTGAAGTCACTCGCCTTTGATCATAAGATCATCTTAGACACCTGTCTAAAACGACTGCAGAAAAAAGTACAGGAAGAACCCATTATATTCAATCTTCTTGAAAACAAGTTTTCACTTCGCGAACTGCAAAACCTTTATGAAGCGATCCTCGGAGTAAAACTCGACCGCAGAAATTTTCGGAAAAAACTCTTTACGACCGGACTGCTGACAGACATCAATGAGATGGAAGACAATGTGCCTCATCGTCCGGGCAAGCTGTATACTTTTAATGAAGTCAGGTATTCAAAAATGAAAAGAAAGACCTTTGTAGGAATTGATTTTTAAAATATTATTATGTTAAAAGCAGCAATCTCCCAAATCAATCTGTCCTAATTCAGGCTCCCTTAGGGTCTTGATAAAAGTTAATCGATTTAGCATAAATTTTCCAAACTTTTTAAATTCAGCACTTAATTTTTTGTTAACGATTTCTTAGCAATATGTAAAATTTACATATCTTACGGCCGACTTAAACTAAATACTGATTATGACTCAAAAACGATTACTGCCGGTAATTGTAATGTCTTTTTTACTACTGGCACTTCAAACCTTCGCTCAACAAAAATCCATCTCGGGTAAGGTCACAGACAACACGGGTGCTCCTGTAGCAGGGGTAACGGTGACTGTTAAAGGCACCAATCTTGCTACGCAATCCGCCGCGGATGGTACGTACAGACTTTCAGTACCGGAAAATGCCAGTACACTTGTGTTCTCTGCCGTTGGGTTTGGAACACAGGAAGCAGGTATCACTGGAAATGAAGTAAATCTTTCACTCGCTTCAACTTCCGCGAACCTTAATGAGGTTGTTGTGGTAGGTTACGGTACTGCCAGGAAGCGCGATCTTACAGGTGCTGTTGCATCAGTAAAAGCCAAGGACTTCAACCAGGGGGTGTTCAACTCACCTGATCAGTTGATCCAGGGTAAAGTTGCTGGTGTACAGGTGCAGAACAATTCTGGTGCTCCGGGTGGTGGATCTTCCATCAGTATCCGCGGTATCACCTCAATTCGTTCAGGTAACTCTCCACTGATTGTGGTGGATGGTGTTCCGCTTGCTGGTGGAACAACTTCTCCGGGTAACGGTACACCT
Source organism: Sphingobacteriales bacterium (assembly GCA_031372815.1). Lineage (GTDB taxonomy): Bacteria > Bacteroidota > Bacteroidia > Chitinophagales > Chitinophagaceae > Pollutibacter. The sequence continues at coordinate 32,627 of JANMMA010000029.1, read as the reverse complement.
TTGGGTGGAACGCCTGGTGATAACCCATTGAACTTTATTAACCCTTCTGACATCGCGTCTATGGATGTATTGAAAGATGCATCTGCAACAGCGATCTTCGGTTCAAGGGGTGCTAATGGTGTGATCATGATCACGACTAAAAAAGGCCAGACCGGCGCGCCAAAAATCGAATTCAGTACATCTGTTGGTGTTAGTAGCCTGCTGAAACGTATTGATGTACTCGATGGCGACCAGTATAGGTCTGCCTTAAAGAAATACAATCAAACCAGCGGTGATTATGGGCAAAATGTTGATGCATTGGACGAAATCCTGCGCACGGGTTTTACCCAGAATTATAATTTTGCAGTAACCGGCGGAAATGAAAATGGCCGCTACCGCGTTTCTGCTGGCTACCTGAACCAGGAAGGAATTGTTAAGGAATCAGGATTTAAGAAATATTCTGCCAACCTGACCTCATCATTCAAGTTCACAGAAAGTAAGAGACTTGGTCTTGATTTCAATTTACTGACATCAAATACTGCGACTGACCTTGCACCAATTTCTAATGACGCTGGTTTCCAGGGTAGTTTGATTGGTACAGCACTGCAGTGGAATCCAACGCATGCCCTGCGTAAGGCTAACGATTCTATCTGGATATCTGACCCGGCACTGGGTCAGTCAACGATCAATCCGCTGGCTTTATTGGCAGCGCATTCAGACAGGACCGTAGTAAATACGGTGTTGGGAAGTATTTCTCCTTATTTCAAACTGACCAGTAATCTTGAAGTCAGGATGTTGTATGCCGCTAATTATCAAAATGGACAAAGGAAGTCTGAAATAAGAAATTGGTTGAATCTGCAAGGCAATAACGGCTTTGCACAGATCATCAACAATACATCTCTGAATCAGACCCTTAACTATACATTGAACTGGACACCTCAGCTCACTAAGAATATCAATATGAGTGGTGTGGTCGGTTATGAATACCTGAAGTTTGATAACAAAGGACAGGGACAAACAGCCAGCCGTTTTATTGATTACCCAGGTATTGCCTATTACAATATAATGGGTAATGCACCTCCTGTTGATCGCAGTATCTATTCTTATGCAAGTCCGATCTCTGAACTTCAGTCATACTTCGCCAGGGCAACTTTTAACTTCGGCGACAGGTTCTTATTGACAGGAACATTCAGGGCTGACGGATCTACTAAGTTTGGTGCTAATAACAAGTATGGTTATTTCCCATCTGTTGCGGGTGCCTGGAATATCACTAATGAAGGATTTCTGAGAAACAATAAAACACTCAGCAACCTGAAACTCCGGGCAAGCTGGGGACAGACCGGTAACCAGGAATTTCCTGCAGGAGCTTCCATTAAAAGGGTAGGTATTGGCCAGGGTGCAAACCAGGTTGTTCAAAACTTTACTAATCCTGATCTTAAATGGGAGACCAATACCATGACCAATGTTGGTATTGATTTTGGTTTTATCGACAATCGACTCACCGGTAGTGCAGAGTGGTTTCAGCGTAATACAGAAGATCCTATATTCGCTCGGGACGTAGTTGCACCGGGACCTGCTGCTGGTCAGGTGTGGAGCAACCTGCCTGCTACAGTAGCAAATAGCGGTTTCGAATTTTCGCTGAACTATGGACTTATCCGTAACAGTAACATGCAGTGGAACATCGGTGGTAATATTGCTTTCCTGAAGAACGAAATCAAAGACTTGAATGGTGCCTATGAAACAGGTGCTTTAAGTGGTCAGGGTATATCCGGTGCTACTTCACAAAGGATGGTTTCTGGTCAACCGCTGAATGTTTATTATTTGAGGCAATTTGAGGGAATTGATAAAACAACCGGACAATCTCAGTATACAGATGACGGAAATACGCTTTTTTATTCTGGTTCACCCAACCCAAAGAGGATATATGGAATCACTTCTGATTTTACGTATAACAAGTTCTTTGCAATCATGAATATGAATGGAGCTGCCGGTCAATTACTGTACAACAATACTGCGAATTCAGTGTTAGTTATCGGTAATATCGGAACGAGGAACATTTCTCAAGCTCTTTTTGATGGCGGTGGAGTAGAAAGTGCGGCTAACCCAATTGCTCCTTCAACACGTTACCTGGAGAAAGGTGACTACCTGAAGCTTGCAAACCTTACGGTTGGTTACAGGCTCGGAAGTCTTGGAAAAGCGTTCAAAAATGTAACTGTTTCTTTGACCGGACAAAACCTGTTCGTGATCACAAAATTCAGTGGATTCGATCCTGAGGTTAACGTAGATAAGAGTATCAATGGAATTCCTTCACGTGGAATTGAGTACATCCCTTATCCATCAGCACGCACAGTATTATTAGGTATTAATTTCGGTCTTTAATCAATTTCTAACAAGTATCACATATGAAGTATATCAAAATTCTCACAGCACTTGTAGGAGCTTCAGTTCTAAGCTTCTCCTGTACAAAGCTTGACGAAAAACTAAGGGATTCATTGCAGGACGAAAGTTCTACGGTAAATGCTGCAGGTCTTCTTCAATCTGCGTATGAAGCAATGAACACCCCACTTATGGATCAATCCAGGGTGTGGGCTGCACAGGAACACACATCTGACGAAGCACTCGGGCCCACCAGGGGACCGGACTGGGATGACAATGGTGTTTGGCGCGTTCTTCACGCTCATACATGGAACGCAGATCACGCATTTTTAAGAGATACATACCGGGAACTTCTTCAGGTACAGTTTGCAGCGACCTCTGTTCTGAACAGAAATCCAACCGGAGATCAGAGAGCTCAAGCTCGTTTCATTCGCGCACTGTCAACGTACTACGTACTCGACATGTGGGATCAGGTTCCTTACCGTACTGACCTTTCAGATTATGGTAAGTTGCCCCTTACGATAAAGGGATCTGCAGCCGCAGACACCATTATCAGCGAATTAAATGCGGTTATTGCAGAAGCTTCACTGGCAAATGCTAACGTTATCAAGGCTTCAAAAGACGGTGCAAAAGCACTCCTGATGAAGGTTTACCTGAACCGTGGTGTATATGCTAAAAGGGATGCTCCAACATTTGCTCCTGCTGATATGGACAAAGTAATCTCTCTCGCTGATGAAATCATCAACAGTGGAAGGTATTCTATCAATCCAAGTTATTTCCAGACATTCGCCGCCGACAACAGTATAGCTAATAAAGAAATTATCTATTCTTTAGAGAATACCGTTGGTGTTCGTGGTGGTAATAATAGGTTCTACTGGTTTTGTACGCTCCACTATAACCAAAAGCCAAGTGGTTGGAATGGTTTCACTACACTCGCAGATTTCTATGATAAGTTCGAAGCTTCAGATTTACGTCGCAGCCAGGCTTATCCTGGTGTTACAAACGTAACTGGTCTGAGGGTTGGTTTACTGGAAGGTCAGCAGTTTGATCAGAATGGTACTGTATTAAAAGACAGAAAAGCCAACAACCTCGCTTTCACGCGTAAAGTTGCCCTTAAAGAATCAGGGAATGATCTCGAAATCACCGGTATCCGCGTGGTTAAATATCCTCCAGACTTCGCAAAGGGTATAGACGGAAACGCTGAAAACGAACTCGTACTTTTCAGGTATGCTGACGTTCTTCTGATGAAGGCTGAAGCCCTGTTAAGGAAAGGTAGCGCGGCCGCCGCACTGACGATTGTAAATAATCTTCGCAGCGTACGTGGTGCAACGCCACTAGGCGCACTGACTACTGATAATCTCCTGGCTGAGAGAGGTCGTGAGTTTTATTGGGAAGGTTGGAGAAGAAATGACATGATCCGCTTTGGTAAATTCCTTGATCCTTTACCAGCGGGTGCTGGAACAACTTCTACCCGTTCAACTAAGTCCGGAACAGAAAGGTTGTTATTTGCTATTCCGAATCAACAGCTTTCTGTGAATCCTAACCTGGAACAAAATCCTGGTTACCAATAGTAGATAGTATTAACTTTATCATACAAAAAGGTCAATGTAAATTGACCTTTTTGTTTTATAGCATATGCGCAGACTTAACGTACTTCTTGCCATTATTGTGTTGCTGCTTTCGTGTTCAGAGAAAAAAGCTGCAGAAACGCTTTTTACAAAGATGGAGCAGACCGGTATCGTATTCAGCAATAACATTTCCAACAGCCGCGACTTTAATATTTTCAGTTACCGTAATTTTTATAATGGTGCTGGCGTAGCTACCGGGGATATTAATAATGATGGCCTTGCCGATGTTTTCTTCACGGCCAATATGGGTGCCAATAAATTATTTCTAAATAAGGGAAATTTTCAGTTCGAAGACATTTCGGATAAAGCAGGGTTTCACGATAAAAAGCAATGGAGCACAGGGGTTGTGATGGTTGATATTAATCACGATAACCTACTCGACATCTACGTTTGTAATGCCGGATTTCAAAAAGGTATTGAAAACACAAACGAACTGTGGATAAACAATGGTAATAACACGTTCACCGAAAAAGCTGCTCAATACCATCTCAACGAATCTGGATATACTACGCATGCTGCATTTTTCGATTACGATTTGGATGGCGATCTCGATGCTTATATTCTTAAGAATAGTTTTATTCCCGTCAATACGCTGAACTATTCTAACAAGCGTGACCTGAGGTCTGAAGACTGGCCCGTAGCAGACTTCCTTAAAGGCGGGGGCGATAAATTATTGCGTAATGACAACGGCGTATTCACCGACGTAAGTAAGGCCGCTAATATTTATGGTAGCCTTATTGGCTTTGGTCTTGGAGTAACGGTGGGCGATGTGAACAGCGACGGATACCCGGATATTTATGTCTCAAATGATTTTTTTGAACGCGACTACCTCTACATAAATCAGCGAAACGGAAGCTTTAAAGAAGACCTTGAGAACCGGATCCAACACCTGAGCCATTCATCAATGGGTGCAGATATGGCCGATGTTAATAATGATGGACAGGAAGATATTTTTGTAACGGAAATGCTGCCAGATAACGATTTCAGATTAAAAACAACAACCTCTTTTGAAAATGTCGACGTTCAGCGGTATAAGGAGAAGTCGGGTTTCTACCATCAGTATATGCAGAACACCCTGCAGTTAAACAATGGTCAGGGTAACTACCAGGAGATAGCACAGTACGCAGGCGTTGCTGCTTCTGACTGGAGTTGGGGCGCACTTATGTTTGATGCAGATAATGACGGATGGAATGACATATATATCTGCAACGGCATCTATAATGATGTCACAGACCAGGACTTTATCGACTTCTTCGCTAATGATATTGTTCAGCGGATGGTTATGACAGGTAAGAAAGAAGAGATTGAAGAGATTATCAAAAAAATGCCCTCCAATCCCATTGCCAACAAGATGTACCGAAACAAAGGCAACCTTCAATTTGCTGATGTTGGAGAACAATGGGGTATGACAGAAAAAACATTTTCTAACGGTGCCGCATATGCGGATCTTGACAATGACGGGGACCTTGACCTTGTCGTTAATAATGTAAATCAGCCGGCACTTATCTATAAAAATAACAGTCGGCAGGTCAATAAGCACCATTTCGTTAGTATCAGGCTTAAAGGAGAGGGTCAGAATACCCATGCAATTGGCAGTCTTGTAACCATATACACCGATAGTCTGCATTTAACAAAGGAACTTATCCCCTCACGCGGCTTCCAGTCTTCTGTTGATTATACGTTAGTGTTTGGACTGGGACAGCAAAATAAGATCGATTCCATAACAGTCCGGTGGCCTGGGCAAAAACTTACGACCATCATGGCGCCTGCTGCCGATACTATATTGACCATCGGTCAGTTAGATACACGACCTATGCCGGAACAAGCAGCACCTGCTGTTGTATTTACTGCAGAAAAATCGCCTTTCGAAAAACATACGGAAGACGACTATGTAGATTTTTATATGGAGCGTAATATTCCACAGTTATTGTCACGGGAAGGTCCGAGGGCATCAGTAGCAGATGTTAATGGAGATGGATTACAGGATATTTATATAGGGGGTACACTTAAGCAGCCAGGTAATGTATATTATGGACAAAGGGATGGTTTTAAGCCATCAGCATTATCAACACAACTCAAAGGCTTCGAAGACTATTCGTCAGTGTTTTTTGATGCAGACAAAGATGGTGATCAGGATCTTTTTCTGGGTGCCGGGGGAAATAATAGAGCATCGTTCAATAAAGAGCTTCAAAACAGATTGTATATCAATGATGGACAAGGGAACTTCACTCTAAGTTCAGCCATCCTTCCAAAAAATATGGGCAATACGTCTGTATTGCTGACTTTTGACATGGATCATGACGGAGATCTGGATGTATTTGCAGCAAGCAGATGTATGCCTGCCAACTATGGCATAAACCCCGAAGCCTGTATCTACATCAATGATGGAAAAGGGCAGTTTAGTTTATTGCCGAAGGAACAAATGGGACCGTTAACTGAAGCCGGAATGATCAGTGGTGCGGACTGGATCGCGGATGGCAAAGGAGATAGTGCATTAGTTCTGGTGGGCGACTGGATGGCGCCAAGGATTTTTCGTTATAGTCACAATCAATGGGTAGAAACTACCACCAGTCTCTCATCGCTGCCGGGATGGTGGCAAACCGTAAAGGCAGAAGACCTTGACGGTGATGGGGATGATGACCTGGTTTTGGGAAACCTTGGAAATAATTTTTATTTAAAACCAGATACTTCTAGTCCGGTTAAACTCTGGATCAATGCTTTTAGCAAAAGCATGATACCTGAAAAGATCATAACACGGACCATCAACAAAAAAGACGTTCCGGTTTTTCTTAAGCGCGATATTACAGATCAGATCCCAACACTGAAAAAACAAAACCTTAAGCACCTGGATTACGGCAACAAATCCATACAGGAATTATTTGATGCCGAAATGATTAAATCCAGTACGGTCAAAAAAGTAACCTATACTTCTTCGTGTATTGCCTGGAATGAAGGAAATGGAAAGTTCACGATCATGGAACTGCCCGCTGCCGTGCAATTGTCGAGCGTAAATGCCATTCTCATCACCGACATCAATAATGATGGTAAAAAAGACCTCATCATGGGCGGTAACCTTACGCACTGGCAACCGCAATTCTCACGTATAGATGCCAGTTACGGTAACGTTATGCTGAACATGGGCAATCGAAAATTCAAGTACCTGCCTTCAAGTGAATCCGGCATTTGGGTGAAAGGCGAAGTGCGGGACATCCACGAAATGAAAATAGCTAACAAGAACGAGTTGATATTCTTTGTCAATGATGCATTTCCTTTCATGTATAGTCTGAATAAGCAATGAATCTTTACCGTTATCTGATCGTATTTATATGCATTCTTTTAATTTTTTCCTGCGGGGAAGAAAAAAAGGAAACGGCGATATTTACGTTACTGGAAGCAAAAACAACGGGCCTCCATTTCAATAACAAGCTCACTCCATTGCCCGACCTTAATATGCTTAAATACATGTATTTCTACAATGGTGCAGGTGTTGGGGCCGGTGATTTTAATAACGATGGAAAGATAGACCTGTTTTTTGCCGGCAACCAGGTGAGTAACAAATTATACCTCAATACAGGCGATCTCTCCTTCAAAGATGTAACCCCTGAAACAGGGATACCTGATGACAAAGGATGGTCGACCGGTGTATCAGTCGTTGACATAAACCAGGACGGGCTCCTGGATATTTATGTATGCCGTGTAGGCAGATATGCTTCGTTAAAAAACCACAACCTGCTGTTGGTTTGCAAAGAGGTCAAAGCCAATGGTGTGCCGGTTTATGAAGACCGGTCTGCGAAATATGGACTCGACTTTTCTGGTTTCAGCACTCAGGCTGCTTTTTTTGATGCAGACCTTGACGGGGATCTCGATATGTATTTATTGAATCATTCGCTTCGCTATAATAGTACATTTCAACCCAGGGAAAACTATCGCGATACGTATGATTCTTTATCGGGCGACAGGCTTTATCGAAATGACAATGGCAAGTTCACAGATATCACCAAACAATCCGGTATCCATAGTTCTGTTATAGGATACGGTCTGGGGATCTGTGTTTCTGATATCAATCTTGACGGACTGCCTGACCTTTATATAGCCAACGATTTTCATGAAAACGATTACCTATATATCAATAAGGGAAATGGCGTTTTCAGTGATGAACTCGACAAACACATCATGCATACCAGCCAGTTCTCTATGGGTGTTGATGTGGGTGATATTAATAACGATGCACTGCCCGAGATCATTACCCTGGATATGCTGCCTGAGGATCCTTACATCCTTAAGCGTTCACTTGGCGAAGATGAGTATAACCTTTTCAACATGAAGTTGAAATTCGGATACAACCACCAGTATACGCGCAATAACCTGCAATTTAATCGTGGCAATGGCATGTTCAGCGAGATAGGATTTTATGCTGGCGTTGCTGCCACAGACTGGTCGTGGTCGCCCTTGTTCGTTGATTTCGATAACGATGGAAAAAAAGACCTTTTTATTTCTAACGGGATACCCAAGCGCCTGAATGATATCGACTATGTAAATTATATATCCAACGAGCAGATACAGTCAAGAATAAGGGATAACAAAATGGACCAAAAAGATCTGGCTTTTATTGATAAGTTCCCCCAGATCAAACTGAGGAATAAATTTTTTAGCAATAACGGCAATTTGAAATTCAATGACCGCGAAAAAAATATCGCCAACGACAAACCCACTTACTCTAACGGTGCCGTATATGCGGATTTTGACAATGACGGTGACCTCGATATTGCCGTGAATAATATTGACGATGAAGCCTACCTGTATAGGAACAATAATGATTCGGCAAAATCAATAAGCATCATTTTGCAGGGAGGTCCGCTTAATAAAAATGCCATCGGTGCCAGGGTTGTTGCTTACGCGGGAAGCGAACGCAGGATTATGGAGAAGTTTCCGGTTCGCGGTTTTCAATCGAGTATGGAAGTCCCCCTATTGGTAGGAACATATGGCGGCATACCTGATTCGCTGGTCCTGGTATGGCCTGATAACAGTTATGAGAAGCTGACTGTTGATTCTTCACGCACGGTTAAAGTAAAGTACAGAACTGGTCTAAGGCAATTTGATTATTCATCATTTCAGTCAGTAAATAAGGAAAACGTTTTTGAAGACATCACTGCTGCTTCTGGCCTGGAATTTTTACACCGGGAGAATAGTTTTGTGGAGTTTAACCGTGAGCCTTTGATGCCATTTATGGTTTCGTCTGAAGGTCCGGCTTTAGCCGTTGCAGATATGAATATGGATGGACTGGACGACGTATTTATCGGTGCTTCCAAAGGAAATAAATCAGCACTGTTTTTACAAAGCGCAAATAATAAGTTCAGCAGGTCGGCCCAACCAATCCTTGATGCCGACAGCCTATATGAAGATGTTGATGCTGTATGGGCTGATGTTAACGGTGATAAATTTCCTGATTTGGTCGTAGCCAGCGGGGGAAATGAGTTTTATGGAAATGATGAGCACATGTTACCCAGGTTGTACATTAATCAGGGCGGCAAGCAATTGATCAGGCAGAGTGCTTTTCCACCAGTAGCGTCCACAAGTTCCTGCATCGTTGCGTATGATTTTAATGGTGATGGCTTTATAGATATTTTCCTGGGCGGGAGATCGGTCCCTTTCGAATATGGAGAAATCCCGCATTCCTATATATTCATGAATGATGGTAAGGGTCAGTTTAAAGATGCAACGGGGTTATTGGCGCCTGAACTATCGCAGGCCGGAATGGTGAAAGATGCTGATATCGTCGATATTGATGGTGATGGCAGGAAGGACCTGGTTATCGCATTGGAATGGGGCGGTATTTGGGGTTTCCTTCAACAACAGGATCACCGTTATGTAAGGCGCACCATGACCGTAGCCAGGGGTTGGTGGAATTGCGTAAAGCCTGTTGATCTGGATAATGATGGTGATACGGATTTCATCCTTGGTAATCTCGGGGAGAACAGCCGGCTTTCGGCTTCATCGAATGAACCAGTAAAAATGTATATCGCGGACTTTGACGGAAATGGGAAAAAGGAACAGGTCATGAGTTATTATTTGAAGGGACAGGAAATCCCTTTTGCCAATAAGGCTGAATTAGAGAAGCAGATGCCTGGGATGAAGAAGAAATTTCTTTACGCCGAAGATTTTGCCAAAGCGACAATGGACCAGATATTTGACCGTGCGAAACTGAATGCTTCTTATCAGTTGAGTGCAGATTATTTTTCCAATGCTGCGCTGATCAATGAAGGTGGAATGAAATTCACCTTAAAAGCACTGCCTGCACTTGCACAACTAAGTTCTATGAGAGATGCTGTGATCAGTGATTTCAATAATGATGGGTTGATGGATGTAGTCACCGGAGGTAATTTTTACGGGAGTTCTGTTTCCGTGGGCCGAAACGACGGAGATTTTGGCACCCTGCTGATGAATAAGGGAAATGGAAAAATGGAAGCCAACGCTTTGCCCGGACTTGTCATAAAAAATGAAATAAGGAAGATATTACCCCTTAAAATCGGCAAAGAAAATGTGCTGGTTGTTGCCAGGAATAATGACAGCACAATGCTGATCAGAAAACGGGGAAGCTAACCCTCATTTTCACTACCTGTGAATCAGCGAACCCGTAACCATCGCTGACATACTTGTGAAAAGGAATGGCCATGCTTACGCGTTTATTATCGTCCTTATATTCCTCCATGGCAGCATATACTTTCATAACGTCTTTATAAGGGCCTTAAAAATCTGCAACCAGAAGTTTCTTTTGATAAGGCATCATTTTATAGCTTACAACATCGCCATCAGCCGTAACGATTCTTTTTGTTACTCCGATGCCTCCATACAAACTTATCGTTCCATCTCCATTGTCGTTCCAGTTAAATATTCTGACGCCATTATATCCTGCATCCCTTTTTGCGGCTTGTGATATGAGCATATCGAACAGCAATCTAGACTCTATCGAAAATTTTGCGGAAGGTACCGTCCTGGACGAAAACAAAAATGAGGTATCCGTTACTACAGTTTCCCTGATATTATAGCCATAAACTCTTACCGGATTTTTCATGTATGTACTGAAAGAGTCCATATTAGCAAATGCTTCGGGAACAAGCGGATTTCTTTCGGTCAGTTTTTTCCAGGGGGTAGTCTGATAGCTTAGTATGAAACGGGTAATATTGGGCTTGTCATCCAATGGTTCAGCGGCTATGGAATATACCAGTGTATCTTTTCCGGTTGACCTGCGGAATTTAAAATCGACAAAACCCTGTTGAAGGATCTGCAGGGTGTCTTTTCCGGCGATAAGGCTTTGGGGATTGATGACCAGTTTGGACTGATCGGAAAATGGCTTCATCCATAGGCTAATCTTGTGGGGATCCCTAAAATGATCTGCGGCTTTTATTACCGTAAAGGGAACATCGACGGCATATATTTCTGTATTTTTCTTAAAGATCAAAAAGAACAATACAACCACGGCAATCATAGAGAGGAAAACGAGCGGTCTTTTCATCATGGCGCAAAGGTAGGGAGATAATATGCTAATGTGTTTAATGTGTGGAATGTGAGAATGGGGTGTGAGGAATGTGAAAATGAAAGAACAAACGATGGATTTGCCAGGAGTTTGCTCTCCTTTTTGAGAAATTACTGTAATCGCGGTAACCCTAAGAGGGATTTTTAGTCTCTTTTGGAGAGCCCTTACAGAAATTCATCAAAAAATTTACTGATAATCAAGGAGTTATAGAGGTGCTATAAATATTTCTCTGTTTTCTTGCACTTTTTGGCGGTTGTTTCTCTTACCTTCGCGTCCCTTTAGGGCACTACGGGGTTGGCTGTAGTGATTCATAAACCGATCCCGTATATACGGGAATCAAAAATTAAAATTCGAATGAGTAAGTTACATTTCACCACCAAGCATGCTAATGCAGCTTCCGTGCAACGTAGCTGGTACGTTGTTGACGGGACCAATCAAACTGTGGGGCGCATGTGTAGTAAGATTGCCGCGATTCTTCGTGGAAAAAACAAGGCTTATTATACGCCTCATGTTGATTGTGGAGACTTTATCATTGTTATCAATGCTGATAAGGTAGTGTTCACTGGAAACAAGTTAGACCAGAAAGAGTATCTGACGTTCTCGGGTTATCCGGGTGGTCAAAAAGCAGAAGCAGCGCGCGACCTGTTAAAGCGTCGTCCTGAACTCGTTGTAGAAAGGGCTATCAAGGGTATGTTGCCTAAGAATCGCCTGGGCCGCCAGATGTACAAGAAATTATTCGTGTACACCAGCCCTAACCATCCCCACGTTGCGCAGAACCCTAAAGAACTTAAATTCTAAAACACTTCCAAAAAAAGCACAATGGAAAAACAGAAAAACGCAGTTGGTCGTCGTAAAGAAGCCGTTACGCGTGTTTTCATCTCAAAGGGTGAAGGCAAGATCACAGTAAACGACCTTGATTATAAAATATATTTCCCGCAGGTTTATTTACAGAACCAGGTTGAACAGCCCCTCAAGGCCGTTGACGCGGTAGGAAAATACGACATTCAAATTAACGCATCAGGCGGTGGAAAAAAAGGTCAGGCCGAAGCAGCAAAACTGGGTATTGCCCGTGTATTGGTGGAGCTTAATGCAGAATTAAGGCCCACCCTTAAGCAGGCTGGTGTTCTTCGCCGTGACCCACGAGGTGTTGAGCGTAAAAAACCAGGTCGCAAGAAAGCCCGTAGGAGCTTCCAGTTCAGCAAGCGTTAATCACAAAATTGTTCAACATTTTTATATACAAATACAATGGAAAATAACACTTCATTACAACAGCAGTTATTAGAAGCCGGTGTTCACTTCGGGCACTTGCGTAAGAAGTGGAATCCTAAGATGCTTCCTTATATCTATGCAGAGAAAAAGGGCATCCATATCATCGACCTTAACAAAACCGTTGAGTGTCTCCAGGAAGCATCATCTGCTTTGAAGAGCATTGCCAAAAGCGGAAAGAAGATCATGTTCGTGGGTACAAAAAAGCAGGCTAAGGAGATCATCACAGAATCGGCGAAAAGTGTAAATATGCCTTTCGTTACTGAACGCTGGCTGGGTGGAATGCTGACCAATTTCAATACCGTTCGTAAGAGCGTGAAGAAAATGCAGAGCATTGAGAAAATGCTTACTGATGGCAGCTTTGATAATATCACCAAGAAAGAGCGTCTGCAACTTGCACGTGATAAAGAGAAGATGGAAAAAGTTCTCGGCGGTATCGCCCAACTGGGACGCGTACCTGCAGCTTTGCTGATATTTGACATCGGTCATGAGCATATTGCACTGTCGGAAGCCAAGCGCCTGGGCATCCAGACCTTTGGTGTAGTGGATACAAACTGTGATCCTAATAAAGTCGATTTCCCTGTTCCGGCAAATGATGACGCTACAAAATCTATCGCTATCATCGCCAGCTATATCACTGCAGCTATTGCAGAAGGTTTAGCAGAAAGACAGGCTGAGCGTGCTGAAGACGGAACTGAAGAAACCGAAGAAGTGCAGGATAAAGGGCAACGTTTCTCCGTAGAGGATGAAGAGAAAAGAGGTGACAGGCGCGGTGGACCGGGTGGTGCAGGTAAAGGCGAGCAGCCTAAGCGCAGGGTAGCAGGCCCTGGTGGTGGCGGACGCAGACCAGCTACGAAGAGATAAGAACAAGATCAATTAACAGAAAATATTAGATATGTCGACAGTAACTATTACCGCGGCGGATATCAACAAACTGCGCCAGACAACAGGTGCGGGGATGATGGATTGCCGTAAAGCACTGACCGAAACGAACGGTGATTTTGAAGCGGCCATCGACTGGCTTCGTAAAAAAGGACAGAAAGTTGCCGCACTTCGTGGCGATCGTGATGCAAAGGAAGGTGTTGTATTAGCCAAAACAACCGCTGATAACAAAACAGGTATTGCCCTTTGCCTGAGCTGTGAAACTGACTTCGTAAGTAAGAACGCTGATTTTGTTGCCTTCGCGCAATCTATTATGAATGCCGCCGTAGAGCACAATGTGAAAAGTGCAGAAGAACTCAGTAATACATCATTGAATGGTGCAAAAATTTCTGATATGGTCAACGACAAGCTGGCCAGCATCGGAGAGAAGATCGGCATCTCAAAGTTTGAAAGGATCGATGCTGACTATGTGGCTTCCTATATTCACGGTGCAAACCGGATGGGCGTATTGGTAGGATTGAATAAAGCTGAAGCAGAAGCAGGTAAAGATGTGGCGATGCAGATCGCGGCAATGAACCCTGTGGCTATTGATGCTGCTTCAATCCCTTCAGACGTAGTTGCAAGAGAAAAAGCTATAGTCACCGACCTGATCAAAAACGATCCTAAGATGGCCGGAAAAGCTGATGAGATGATCGCTAAGATCGCTGATGGTAAGCTTAATTCATTTTTTAAGGAAAACACTTTACTGGCACAAGCCTTTGTAAAAGACTCAGGCAAGTCAGTAGGCGATTACCTTAAAGAAGTGAGTGGGGACCTGAAAGTAGTTGCGTTTAAGCGAGTAGCGCTGGGATAATGTGGTGATGCGGTATTGCGATAATGCGATAATGTAAATGTGGCAATGCGATAATGCGATAATGTAAATGTGGCTTTGCGGTGATTATAATGTGCATGTGGCATTGCAGGGATAGGAAAGTGTGAATTTGCGATCGTTTTACCAAAAGTCAGGAATCGTTGGAAGTAAAAGCAGCGAATTAATATCATGTAATCCCGGGTTTTGGCCCGGGATTTTTTTTTATATCTTCGTACATATGCAACCTGCTTACAAGAGAATCCTCCTCAAACTTTCCGGTGAATCATTAATGGGCAATAAGAGTTTCGGACTGGATCCGGAAGTAATCGAAAAATATGCCAGTGAAATAAAAACCATTGTGGACCTCGGCGTACAGGTAGCTATTGTGATTGGCGGAGGAAATATCTACCGGGGTATGAACGAATCTGAAACGGGTATCGAAAGGGCGCACGGCGACTATATGGGAATGCTGGCTACGGTCATCAATGGAATGGCATTGCAGGCGATGCTCGAAAAGCTAGGTGTATATACCAGGCTTCAAAGCGCCATTAAAATGGAACAGATTGCTGAGCCTTATATCAGGAGAAGGGCGATCCGACACCTGGAGAAAAACCGTGTGGTAATTTTTGGCGCAGGTACTGGTAACCCTTATTTTACGACAGATACTGCAGGCTCATTGCGGGCCATCGAGATTAGCGCGAACATCATCTTGAAAGGAACCAGGGTAAATGGAATATATACGGCAGATCCTGAAAAGGACCCTTCCGCAGTTCGGTACGAACACGTCACTTTCAAAGAATGCCTGGAAAAAAATCTTCGGGTGATGGATATGACAGCATTTACACTTTGCATGGAAAACAACCTTCCCATTATTGTCTACGATGTAAATGAACCGGGAAACCTGAAAAGGATCGTCATGGGTGAGAAGATCGGGACTCTGGTGAGTTGAAAGATAAAGTCAGTGAGTGGATATAGATTAAAGACTGTAAATGAGATGAGAGAGTAAAGAAGAGCATTAAATCACATTATCGCATTAGCCACATTAAAAAATTACAAAACGTTTTGTCAATAGCAGATATCCGAAAAGAGTACATGCTGGAAACATTTTCAGAAAATGATGCTGCGCTTCATCCATTTCGTCAGTTTTCAAAATGGTGGAAAGAAGCAGTCGAATCCTCTATAGACGAAGTCAATGCTATGACCCTGGCAACAGCGGATAAAACTGGTGTCCCCTCCGCAAGGATAGTTCTACTGAAAGATTACGATGAAAGGGGTTTTGTTTTTTTTACGAACTACCTGAGCCGGAAAGGACGGGAAATAGACGAAAACCCCCAGGTTACACTGCTTTTTTTCTGGAAAGAACTTGAACGGCAGGTACGCATTGAAGGTAGTATCACCAAAGTAGAAGAAAAAGAAAGCGATGAATATTTTTATTCACGTCCGCTGGGAAGTAGAATTGGTGCATGGTCATCTCCGCAAAGCCAGGTCATCAGCGACCGCTCTGTAATTGAAAATAATGTTCAGCAGTATGAGCAACAGTTTGCCGGCGAAACAGTAATCCCAAGACCACCACATTGGGGTGGCTATCGTGTGACTCCCGCCTATATTGAGTTCTGGCAGGGACGGGAAAGCCGGTTGCACGACAGGATAGCGTATCAGTTGGAAGGAACAGACTGGACCATCAAGCGGCTTGCCCCATAGACTAAAACATTTTTATGAAATACTTTTTGCTTGTCTTTATATTGTTATCTGCAAATACACTGGTAAGTGCACAAGAAAAAGAAGAGGTAACACTTGGTGGGCGATTAGAGGAATTCAGAAAGGCTTTGATCGCAGGCGACGCCGTGTCGCTCGAAAAACTGGTGTCTGACAAACTCAGTTATGGCCACTCTTCAGGACTGGTTGAGGATAAAGCAACGTTCATCAAAAATGCAACATCTAAACAAGTCGTTTTTACCCGGATAGATGTATCTAACCAACAGCTATCTATAAGTGGAGATGTTGGAATCGTTCGGATGGCAGCCTTACTTTTCGTCGATGAAAACGGTAAATCTAATCAGTTGAACCTGCTTACTATGATGGTTTGGCAGAAACAAAAAGGCAAATGGATGTTGCTGGCCAGGCAGGCCGTAAGAAAGCCAGAACCTAAATAACGGGAACTCCGGTTTTGCCCGTCACCGCGAACTTCAATAATCAATATAGAGTAATGTTTGCGATTGGAGCCGTAAACGTAAAAACGCAAACCGGGTCCAGTATGCAGAAGAAACATCTGTAACTGCAACCTGGCTCCCCGATAAGGTCTATACTATTTAGCAGCAGCGGTCTTCTTTGCTACGGCTTCTTTTTTGGCTGTAATCGCTGGTGTTACCTTGTTTGCAGGTCTTGATTTTCCAAATGATCCTTTGAAAATCTTTCCTTTCTTCGTTTTTTTATCACCTCTTCCCATAATAACTTTATTTTAATACGTAATAATACAAATAAAAAAGCAAGGCACTTCTGTGTCTTGCTTTTTTTAGCAAAAGGTTTGATTACAATTTTCCGGTAAGTTCTTTACCAGCCTTAAACCTTGCAACTTTTTTGGCTTTGATTTTGATCACTTCGCCAGTTTGCGGGTTACGACCGTTACGTGCTGCCCTTTTGGTAACAGAAAATGTTCCGAAACCAACAAGAGTAACTTTACCACCACCTTTCAGTGTTTTGGTAACTGCTTCTATAAAAGAATCTAATGTGGCGTTTGCCTGTGTCTTGGTGATGCCAGCGTCATCAGCAAGTTTTGAAATTAATTCCGCTTTGTTCATAGTTGAATGTTTTAAATTTATCGCACCAAATATATACGGTTTTTGATATCAGAAAAATTATTTTTTTCAGCTATAATTCAATCCTGTAGCGGATTACAGCCATCATTGTTTTTCCCTTATTTATTGCAGACTGTTATTGGTGGGGCTGAAAGCCGCTATGGCATTGACTTTCAGCGGATAGGCTGAAATCCGCTACCATAGCAGGATTCAGCATATAATAAAATATAAAGATGTGGCAAAATGATCTTTAATCTTATCCACACTCAGTTCACAACTTCCATTAGTGTTCTAAATGCATGAAATTGGTCTGACCAGCGGGAAATGCTTTTTTCACGCAACGCCGGCGCGTAGTTTGTAAGGTAAGATTCGTACTTATCACGATCTGTGGCAAAATATTGGATAGCGTAGGTGGGGCCATCCGTTTCATCAACATCCAGCAGTTTTAACATACTGTGGTGGGTAAACATGCCGGTAGACAGAATTTCTGGTATATGTACCTGCTTCATCCAATCAAGCCATTCTTCATGAATTTTCCAATTGACCTGAATGGTAACGTTGTAAACAATCATAAGTTAAAGTTATGTCCTAGCCAATTTCGAGGTATACCGGGCAGTGGTCGCTATGCTTAACGTCGGGAAAAATTGCGGCATTTCGAATCTCTTTGATCATGGGTTCTGTGACATTGATATAGTCGATCCTCCATCCTTTATTGTTTAACCTTACCGAAGGGAATCGCTGGCTCCACCAACTATAATGGTGGGGCTCGGGATGAATGACTCTGAAAGCATCAATCCATCCGCTCTCCAGAAATTTATCCATCCATGCCCTTTCTTGTGGTAAAAAACCTGTTGTATTCTTATTGCCTTTCGGATCGTGTATATCGATGGGTTTATGCGCAATATTATAATCACCACAAAGAATGATTCTGGGTATTTTGGTTTTCAACTGATCGACGTAATCATATAATTCATCAAGCCATACGTACTTATAAGCTTGCCGGTGTTCACCAGAAGTTCCTGAAGGAAAATAAGCATTGATTAACCTTGTTGTACCAAAATCAAGTTGGAGAATTCTCCCTTCTTCATCACTGACCTGGTGACCACTTCCATATACAACATTGTCCGGTTTAATTTTCGTGAATACGGCCACACCGCTGTATCCTTTTTTTTGGGCGCTGAACCAGTAATCATGGTAGCCGAGATCATTGATCTTTTGAAGGTCACAATCATCACGATTAGCTTTTGTCTCCTGCACACAGATGACATCGGCCGGATCAGTTTTTAACCAGTCGATCAGCCCTTTTTTCATAGCTGCCCTGATTCCGTTCACGTTGTAACTGATGATCCTCATCGTAAAAAATGTAAATGATTATTCAAGTACTGGTCTCAACCACCTTGTGGCTTCATTAATATCCATCTTTTTTCTATCTGCATAATGGTGTAACTGGTCGGGATTGATTCTGCCTACGCCAAAATATTTGGACTCGGGATGCGCGATATACCATCCGCAAACCGAAGAAGCAGGATACATGGCGAGTGATTCAGTGAGCTCAATCCCTGTTGCCTTAGTGGCATCAAGCATAGCGAAAAGCTTATTCTTCTCCGTATGATCCGGGCATGCAGGATAGCCTGGTGCAGGCCTGATACCTTTATACTCTTCATGAATCAGTTGTTCATTATTCAGGGTTTCACCCGAAGAATAACCCCAGTATTCTAATCGCACTTTTTTATGCAAGTACTCTGTATAAGCTTCTGCAAGCCTGTCGGCCAACGCCTGCAACATGATCTTATTATAGTCGTCGTACTCTTCTTCAAACTTTTTTATATATGGTTCGATGCCTTTAATAGTTACTGCAAATGCGCCAATATAATCCTGGTAGTCTATTGTTGCCGGTGCAATGAAATCTGCCAGGGAAAAATTGGGCTGGCTGGCAGTTTTCTTTACCTGCTGGCGAAGGAATTCGAGACTAATTACGGATTGGGCTTCGCCATTGGCGAATTGGCGGATTGACGGATTGGCGGATTGGGCTTCGCCATTGGCGGATTGATCACCTTCGGTGATTTCGGATTGCGCATTACGAATTCCGGATTCAGAATTTAATAATCCGTAATCCGCAATCCGTAATTCGCAATCGTAAACATGCACCGAGTCTCTCCCATCGCTGTTGGCTGGCCAGAAGCCGATAACGCCGTGAGGGGAAAGCCATTTTTCTGTAATTATTTTTTGCAGAAGTTCATTAGCGTCGTTGAAAAGTTTTGTGGCTTCCACTCCAATAGTGGGATCCTTGAGTATGTCAGGAAATCTTCCACCCAGTTCCCATGCAATGAAAAATGGCGCCCAGTCGATATACTTTGCGATTTCTCCAATGGGATCATCATGGAAAACTTTCGTGCCTGTAAAACTTGGTGCAACAGGCGAATATTTATTCCAGTCGACCTGCAATTTATTTTTCACCGCGTCTTCATAGGTCAGGTACTCTTTGCTTGTTTTTCTATTGGCAAAATCAACCCTGATCTTTTCGTATTCAACAGACACTTGTTGTACCAATTCATCACGGTTATCGAGGTTAAGTAATTTTCCGGCTACGCTTACACTACGCGAAGCATCAAGGATGTGCATCACGCCGTGGTCATACTGTGGAGCGATCTTCACCGCAGTATGTGTCTTAGATGTAGTGGCGCCACCAATAAGCAATGGGAGTGTCATCCCCCTTCTTTTCATTTCATGAGCCACGTTAACCATTTCATCGAGTGATGGGGTGATCAACCCACTTAGACCAATGATATCTGCCTTTTGTTTTATGGCTTCATCTAGTATCCTGTCCACGGGCACCATCACTCCAAGGTCAACAATATCATAACCATTACAGCCAAGCACTACGCCAACGATATTTTTACCGATATCATGCACGTCACCTTTCACCGTAGCCAAAAGTATTTTTCCTGCTGCCGTTTTGGTGGCCTTTTCCAGTTCAATAAACGGCGTAAGCACGGCAACACTTTTTTTCATTACCCTGGCACTTTTTACCACCTGGGGAAGAAACATTCTACCACTTCCAAATAGATCGCCAACCACATTCATACCGTCCATCAGTGGACCTTCAATTACATCCAGTGGCTTTGGATATTTCAGCCTTGCTTCTTCCGTATCTGTTTCAATATATTCTGTAATGCCGTTGATCAATGCATGTTTCAGTCGTTCTTCGACCGTATTGCTACGCCATTTTTCATCCCGGACTTCAGCTTTGCCTTTGCCCCTGACTGTTTCAGCAAGGGTAATAAGTTTCTCTGTTGCTTCCGACTTTCGGTTCAGTATAACATCTTCACAAAGTTCCCTGAGTACCGGGTTAATTTCATCATATACCTGGAGCTGCCCCGCATTCACGATCCCCATATCCATTCCTGCTTTGATAGCATGGTAAAGGAAAACGGAATGCATTGCTTCACGCACTACATCGTTGCCCCTGAATGAGAACGACAAGTTACTGACACCGCCGCTAATCTTCACCAGCGGATATTTTTGTTTGATCTTTTTTGTCGCTTCTATAAAGTCCACCCCGTAATTATTATGTTCTTCCATCCCCGTAGCGATGGCGAATACATTGAGATCGAAAATAATATCCTGCATGGGGAAACCCACTTCTTCTGTAAGTATTCTTATTGCCCGGTCTACAATCTGTATTCTTCTTTCCACATCATCTGCCTGTCCTTTTTCATCGAAGGCCATAACGATCACGGCAGCACCATAACTGTAACATATACGCGCAGTTTCGCGGAACTTATCTTCACCTTCTTTAAGGGAGATGGAATTGACGATACATTTTCCCTGAACGCACTTAAGCCCAGCTTCGATGATGCTAAACTTTGAAGAATCGATCATAATAGGAATGCGGGCTATATCCGGTTCACTCTGCAGGAGGTTAAGATAGGTGACCATCGCTTTTTCACCATCAAGCAATGCATCGTCCATATTTACGTCGAGTACCTGCGCACCATTTTCCACCTGTTGTCTCGCAACACTGAGGGCTTCTTCATAGAGTCCTTCGCGAACCAGCCGGGCAAATTTCTTGGAACCGGTTACGTTGGTCCTCTCCCCGATGTTTACAAAATTTGTTTCCGGTCTTACCACGAGAGGCTCTAGTCCGGCTAATCGTAAAAAGGGTTTGATATGAATTGCTTCTGTCATGGTGCTTGTGATAAACTAAGTTCTGAAACAGGTATAGGTCGGGGTGCTATATGCCTTACGGCGCGGGCAATGTGCGCAATGTGGTCAGGCGTTGTGCCGCAGCATCCGCCAACGATATTGACAAATCCCTCTTTTGCCCAGTCTTCAATATGGTGAGCAGTGTCATCAGGCGTTTCGTCATATTCGCCCATTGCATTCGGCAGGCCGGCATTAGGATAGGCAGATGTATAGCAGGCTGCAATTTGTGAAAGTTCAGCGATGTGCGACCTCATTTCCTGTGCACCAAGTGCGCAATTGAGACCGATGCTGACCGGACGTGCATGCATAACCGAAGTATAGAATGCTTCCAGTGTTTGGCCGCTTAACGTTCTTCCTGATGCATCCGTAATAGTACCACTGATCATGATAGGAAGGGTAGGCTTACCGGCATCGGAAAAGTATTTTTTTATGGCGTAAATGGCTGCTTTAGCATTTAGCGTATCAAAAATGGTTTCGATGAGCAGCAGGTCAACGCCGCCTTCATCAAGTGCTTTTACCTGCTCATAGTATGCGGTTGCTACTTCGTCGAACGTAACAGAACGAAATCCCGGATTATTCACATCGGGCGAAAGGGAAAGTGTTTTATTCATTGGACCGATGGCCCCTGCTACGAAAGGTCCGCCTTCTGCTGATGAACGTTTGCCCGACTTCAGGTAGTCATCTACTGCTTCGCGTGCACACTTTGCTGCTGCCAGGTTAAGTTCGTAAGCAATGGAACTCATGTCGTAATCTGCCAGAGAAATAGCCTGTGCGTTGAATGTGTTGGTTTCCAGTATATCTGCTCCTGCTTCGAGGTATGCTTTATGTATTTCACGAATAATATGTGGCCTGGTAATACATAACAGGTCATTATTGCCTTTAAGGTCAATATGCCAGTCTTTAAACCGCTCACCTCGGTAGTCTGCTTCTTCCAGTTTATAACGCTGGATCATGGTGCCCATCGCGCCATCGATGATCAAAATGCGTTCACGCAATAAATCCTCAAAAGATTTCATGCTTGTAAGTTAAGTGTGATCAATGTTGAATAGGAGGAAACCGACTGAAAACGAAGATGTTATATGACTAACAGTAGCATCGTTTATTAGTTCAGTTCTTCCGAAAGCACAGGCCGAACAATAAACAAATCTGCCTGACGGTGCAAAGATAATGCGTTAATTTGAAAATGTGGGAAATGTGGGTAGTGGGAATGTGAAAGTTGGGAGATGAAGAAATGGAATCCGCCAATCCGCCAATCCGCCAATCGGTAAATTACTTGCCACCCACATAATTTTCGATGGGAAGCCTGTTCTGAAGGCTGCGGGCAAGGGTCATTTCATCGGTATATTCAAGTTCCCCGCCGAAAGCTATTCCCCTTGCTATGGTGGTGATCTTGACGCCTTCCTGCTTAAGTTTTTTCTGAATGTAATAGATGGTGGTGTCGCCCTGTATAGTAGGGCTCAATGCAAAAATGATCTCTTCTACCTTGTCTTTATGAATGCGGTTAAGTAGTGATTCAATATTCAACTGGTCCGGACCAATGCCATCAAGCGGAGAAATAACGCCACCAAGTACATGATAAACGCCGTTATACTGCTGGGTGCCTTCAATAGCGATCACGTCGCGCAGATTTTCAACCACGCAAATGACCTCCTGTTTTCTTGACGTATTGTTGCAAATGCTACATATATCAGTGTCCGATACATTGTTGCACCGTTGGCAAAATTTGATCTCTTTACGCATCCGGCTGATCACCTCACTGAATTGTTCAACCACCTCCGTATCCTGTTTCAATAGATGAAGCACCAGACGCAAAGCGGTCTTCTTTCCGATGCCGGGAAGCTTGGCAAATTCATTGACGGCAGCCTCTAACAATTGTGACGAAAAAGCCATAGGGTAAAGTTAACCTTGATTTTGCACCTCCTGCAAATTGATGTCTACCTCATTGTCCCAGTTTGCCCTGATGGTTAACTTTTCCTTGCGGGGTTTCACTATTTCCGGTAGTTTTCTATCCTTGAAATTTCCGGTATCCCATTTGCCATTGCTATTGGTGTCAAAAAGAATCCTGATCTCGTATTCACCTGGCAGGATCTTGGGGAAGGACAGACGGCTGGTGGTCAGTGGAACAGTCCGCATCAGCGCATCGCCTTTATACATCAGCAGCACGGGATGGACGGATGTGTCCAGGTTCAGAATCCTCAACGCCACGCTTCCATAATCAGATTCTTTTTTAGTCTCAAAACGAATCGTATCATTTCTTAAGATCTTGTTGCCAAGCGTATCCTCCGCAAAATCTTTACCGATCACTAAACTGTATTTCGTACCAGGTATCCAGGTATGACTTATGCGTAATATGGACGAATCAAACAATGCGGTATAAGGTGAGACGCGTACTGATTTTTCATCTGCCAAAACAATTTTTGATGTATCATATTGTTTCGGCTTTCGGTCGAACCGTAGTTCAAGCGGACCTAAAATGTCTAACGTACCGTTATCAAGGTTGGGAATGAAACGATATCTTTTATCTTCTTTTTTAACGGTAGATTTGGTTGGCGTGGTAGAAACCCTCCTCGGTAATTCGGGGGTTTCAGCAAATGCGTAGATCATTGCAGGTGCCGTAGCGGAAGTAATTTCTACCGGCCTATCAGTAAATCCTATGACTTCACTAACCTGGTCGAACTTAAGACTTCCGTCGGCGTCTTTTAACGCAAACACATTATAACGGCCGGCAGCAAGGTATCGGAAAGTGAAAAATCCCTCCTTGTTCAGCCTTGCAAAATACCTTGGCCTCATGGTCGTAAACGCAGTATCTGAAAGATTACTGTGTAATACAACAAGAATGGTACTGTCAACTTTTCCATTGTCTGCCATCACCACTTTGCCCGTTAATTTTCCACTGTCGATAAAACTACCCGTTGAAAAAATATAGGTGAAATTCTTCATCGCGTTGGCTTCATTAACGTCCTGTAATGATTCCCCGAAATTTATAGTATACGTGGTATTTGGCTCAAGCGTATCTTTTAGGCGGATGGTAACCTCTTTTAATTTTGACTCCACCAGGGGAATGATTTTAGGAACAGGAGATATAACCAATTGCTGCTGGATATTCTGCAGTTGTACGTACTCGTTAAACTCAAGCGTAATCTTGTTTGATTTCACATTCAATGCAGAGTCGGCAGGATTAGCCTTAACGAGCAATGGTGGGATCGTATCCCTGGAGCCGCCTGTTGGGGGCATTGGCTGTCCACACTGGTAAAAAGGCACTGCGATAACAATGAAAAAAAGAAAAGTAATGGCTCTGCTTGAAAACATATGATGGGTGCAAACTTACCGAGTTTCCGCTCAATGAAGCAAACTGTTGTTGTTAAAACAATCCACGTTTCCACTCAATGAAAAAAAACGGCTGTTGTTAAATCAATTCTTCTTTTTCTGCCTCTTCTTCAATCATTTCAGCGTAAATCTTATTATCCCTTGAAAACCTGCACCAATCACAGTCTTCCTTGCCGCAGCCGGTATAAAAATCATGATTTTTTATCTTTTCCCAGGTTTCTGTGATCTGAGCGGTGACCATCTGTTCATCCTCCGGAGTAATATTGACCCTGATGGTTTCAAATTTGTTCTTTTTATCTGGTTCGATGAATTCAAATTCCGCATGCTGCACTTTCCAGTTTTTCGGCAACCGATCCACCATGATCTTATAGAAAACGGCCTGTCTCCAGTAGTTTCCGCCATCAGGTTTTTTATCATCCTCCCCAGGTCTTTTGAACTGGGGTCTGGCTTTTACTGCATCACCGGTTTTAAAATCAGTGATGATAATATCGTTTCCGTAAAATGTGATCAGGTCGGCAAATCCTTTCAGCGGAACATTTTCCAGGGCCACATTATCAAGCCGGTATTCATTTTGTATGAAATGCTCCGCCGACTTACTGGCAAACTTGTGATCGTAATATGCGGTCAGTACCCGTGAACCATGTTCCTTAAACCTGGCATAGCTTTCGGCCGTGAATACTTCTCTTTCTTTATGCAGGGCATGATCGAACTGCTCAATGAAAAATGTTTTGGTTGGGTAAGGCTGATGTAATTTACTCTTGTCGTAAAATACTTTTAGCGCAGTATGCACCGCCGAACCAAATGACGCGTGCTCAGATTTTGCACCGGGTACTTTTACCAGTGTGCTGTAATAAAACTTAAGTGGACAATCGAGGTAGTTATTCAGTGCTGTTACATTCATTACAAACCTGGACAACATTCCATCTATATAATCTTTTTCAGCTTGTTTAAGAACGGGTTTCCGAATCAATCCAAAACGCAGGGATTGGAATAAAAATCTTGTCTCTTCGTCAAGTAAGATCACTTCTGTGTTAAGTTCCAAAGCAATCCTGATGTCTTCCACAAATCCTGAAGACATGATCTCCTTTCCGTCATTTTTCATGGCAGGATAAGAAATATATAATTGATGTTTTGCCCTGGTAATGGAGACATAAAATAACCTGCGCAGTTCTTCCAGTGCATCTTCTTCAGTTACTGCAGCGTCCTGGCTGGCGCCTTCAAATACGGAGGGGGGCAGTACAAATCCCTGATTGTTTTTCTTCTTGTCTTCCCATACATCTGACCTTACTCCGAGTATAAAAACGTGTTCGAACTCAAGCCCCTTACTGCCATGGCAACTAAGCAGGTTTACGCCGGTTTCATTCCCGGTTGTTTGTATCAAAGGCAGCCTTAAACCATTATCTATCATCAGTTCGGTAAGGTTGATAAAATCTTTCACCGTACATAACGGGTTGCGATGGGTTTCATCCTTTATATAGTCAAAAATAGAGGAGAGCTTTTCCATCAGCCAGATCTTTTCTTCATGATGCATGATGTATGAAAGCACTCCAGTTTCGTTGATCAGTTTTTCAAACCATTGTTGGAGCGGGAGGTTATGTGCATTATCCTGCAGCATGTTTAATATTGCTCCTATACGTCCCAGCTCTGCGCTCGTCGGATCTGTAGGAAACAGGAGGCCCGACTGTTTCACATCCACTGCATTGATATAGTCTCTCAATGTCTGTGGTCCTTTTTTCTTTCGCTGGTTCTCGTACACCTCATTGGTAATTCGCGCTATGGTTAACGATTCGAGTTGAAAGAAATCATAATGAAGCATTTCAAAAAGCAGGTATTCGCCACTGTAAGGTTTATCATCCTCTGCAATGAAGTAGCGCATGATGTTTAATATCCTGCTGATGAAGTGGTCCTTCAGTAAATTGAGCGATCTCTTTACGTAATAAGGCACACCGGCAAGGTGAAGAAATTTTTGTAATTCGTCACCGTATTTATGTTCCCTGTAAATAATGGCGATCTCTCCCGCACGCACACCCGAATCGATAAGTTTTTTTACACTGATAGCAATATGGGCATTCTCTGAAAATTCATTTTCATACATGCGGATCTGCGGGAGTGTCTTCAGCATCTGAAGTTCAGGCTTTGCCGTTTGCAGTTCTTTGGTAAGTCCGGGCACCTGGTAGACCAGTCGTTTTTTATTTTTGCTGATCAGCGCCTGTGACGCGTCTAGTATGGGTTGTACGCTCCTGTAATTGGCATTGAGCACCACTGTCTTCAGATTTTTCTCGAGGCGCTTGCGAACCGCCAGCATATTCTCGACGTTTGCTCCCTGGAATCGATAAATACTTTGATCGTCATCTCCCACCACAAAAAAATTTGGATTATCCTCCCAATAGGATGTCAGCATATTCACAATTTTATTTTGTGAGCCACTGGTATCCTGGTATTCATCCACCAAAATATATTGAAGCTGTTCCTGGTAGCCCAGTAAAACATCAGGTTGTTCTGTGAATAGTTTGATCACCCAGTTGATCATATCGTCGAAATCATACCTGTTGCCGGCAGCAAGGATAGATTGGTATTTCTCGAAAGCGCCCACCGCCGCTTTTGTTTTCAACATCCGCTCTACCTGTGTATGGCCAACTTGTGTAAGGCCTTTGTCTGGATTTTTTTTATGGGTAAAGTTTTCGGGAATGGTGACGTTGATATAATGGTCTATTTTTTCTGTCAGCATAGCCGGATCCCATGCTTCACGCTTCATATCGGAAAACAAACGTGAAAGGTTATGAAGGTCGTAATACACGTCACCCTTGAATCTTTTCAGTTCACTGTCATTATCGAAGCCGTCGATGAGCTGCTTGATATATTCTACCCTTTCGAGGTCGCTGATAGCTTCAAGATCCTGTTTGTTCAGTTGCCGGGTGTTTTGCTGGATCACTTTATTGCAGAAAGAATGAAACGTATGCAGGTTCACTTTGTACGCTTCTGTGCCGAGGAAATGGACCAGTCTTTTTCGCATAGCCACGGTACCGGCGTCTGTATAGGTCAGGCAAAGAATATTTTGCGGGGATACCTGTGTCTCCAATAATATCCTTGCAATCCTGGATGCCAGGATCTGTGTTTTGCCGGTGCCAGGT
Organism: Sphingobacteriales bacterium; assembly: GCA_031372815.1. GTDB lineage: Bacteria > Bacteroidota > Bacteroidia > Chitinophagales > Chitinophagaceae > Pollutibacter. The sequence continues at coordinate 4,653 of JANMMA010000029.1, read as the reverse complement.
CCGGCAATCACCATAACCGGACCTTCGATGGCATCGACAGCTTCTTTTTGCTCAGGGTTTAGCCTGGCGTACTCGAGCAAAAACCTTTCCCTCATTTGTCGGATGGAAGTCAACATAAAGTGCAGTTTGGTGTTTTATAGACGCTATCAATTTACTCGAAAAACTTGCTACAGCAGCAAAATCATTATCCCCATGTCGGTACACCAACTAAAGTCAGTTCAGCGATTACCCGTTAGCCTGGATGAAGCCTGGGAATTTTTTTCCCACCCTAAAAACCTGGCGGTGATGACCCCGGAACACCTGAATCTCAAATTCACCAATGAATTATTTGGGGATGAGATGTATCCGGGTCAAATCATGACGTACAATGTAAAACCGATCCTGGGTATCCCCCTGTTTTGGATGACCGAGATCACGCATGTACAGCCAAAACAGTTTTTTGTGGATGAGCAACGTTTTGGCCCTTATTCCCTTTGGCACCATCAACATCATTTCAAGTCTATTGACGGAGGTGTAGAAATGACCGACCTGATTCATTATAAAGTTCCGGGATGGTTTATCGGGGATCTGGCTAATAGCTTGTTCATCAGGAAACAACTGGAGGGAATTTTCAGCTTCAGGACAGCAAAAGTGGAGGAGTTGTTCGGGAGATGGAAGGGAGCAAAACAAGCTCAAATACTCAAAAGTGTTTAATCTTTTATGGATTATTCGGCCTTACATAAAACAAAATTTAACTAATTTTACCACAAAGTGGTATTGTCATCGTTTTATCATGTCGTATTTTACACCCGGAATCAGTCGTTGCTAACCTATACCTAACCACCCAAGCAACACCTGAAAAACATACGTTTGAATTCTATATAAGAAGTCGGCCTAACCGCCGGCTTTTTTTATAATGTGGTTAATGTGGTTAATGCGGTAATGTGCTAATGCCGACTTGGGCTAGAATCAAAGCAGCATGGCTGGTTTTTGAGGCTGACGACTGTAGTAAAGCAATACTTCCGGCTTTAGCCCGGCATTCTTGAAATGTACTTTTCGATCTGCTTGATTTGGTCCAATACCTGCTTTGCGGTGGGTTTTTCAGCTTTTGCCCTTCGGAAATAGTCTTTTGCAGCGCGGAATTCCCTTTTCTGGATCATGATCTGCGACATTTGAAGATAGGCAAGGGCGGCACTTTCTTTATCGGGTATACCAGCTTTCAGAGCAGCCCTGATATAACTTTCACCTACTTTCATTTCTCCTTTCTGCATAGCCATCATGCCCAATTGGAGCTTATTTGAACCTTCAGCTTCTTTCATGGGACTACCCAGGTCCAGGCTCTTCTTCATGTGTTTTTCAGCTGAATCGAAGTCCTGTTTGGTCATAGCGATGTTCCCCATCAGGGTATAGTACACCGAGCGTACAGGCTTATAGAGGAGGTTTGGGAACCAGATATCTTTCAGTATTTTTTCTGCTCCTTCAAAGTCGCCTTGTTCCAGTTGTTCCTGCAACAGCCTGAGCGGACCGAAGAAAAAATGGGTAAAAATCATTAGCACAGCGATGATATAAAGCGCCAGGGAAGGCCAGAAGCCACTGGTAATGTTGACGAAGATCGCACCAATCAGGAAGGCAATTCCGATCCAAAACCGGTACCGGATAAAAACGTTGAACCATTTCATGCTTCAAAGATAAGCCCCTTAACTGATTTCAGGCGCAAGCTTAAATGGGGGCTTATCTTTGAAGATTGGCGGATTAGCGAATTGCCGAATTCGCGAATTTGCGGATTGACGATTGTGGTATTTTCGGTTTCTTGGAAGTTGGACCTTTGCCCTGAATAGTGATTGGCATTGCTTACACTTAATTCGACTTATGCTCTTATTAATCTGTCAATCCGCTAATCCGCCAATCCGCTAATCCGCCAATCCGTAAATTGCGGCATGTTTCTCTCCCGGGTGTTTCAGCATTCCAAACTGCTTGGTCTTTTCATGGTGGCATTTATCGCCGGCCAGCTCTTTGTTGCCTATAACCACGGAATGGTCTTTTCCCCCTTTTACAATTACTGGATGTATGCGTCAAGGTTCACCCGGTCGGACTCATTACCCGTTATATTTATTTATTCAGAAGGGCAGCCTCTTAAAGGAAGCGATTATATCCAGCAGGATTGGGATAAAATCCTGCTGACCCATTCTTATGTCAGGCATCCGGATGCCAATCGGAACTTATATGGCGAGATAAAAAGGCTGACAAAAAAGGTTGGTTATGAGATGGGACCGGGAGCTTTTTTAATGCCATCAAACCTCGCTCACCCTGACACGATGTACATGTTATGGAAACAGCATACGGGTCGCATTTCGGGGAAAAAAATCGATAAGGTTTTGGAAAAAATTTATCGTTGGGATGGACAAAAATTAATACCTCGATGACTTTTACGGATAATGCCAAGGTTGTCAACAATGTAGATTTTTCTGAGCAGACCCGGGCTGCCATCATTAGGGCCTACGTGATTATTTTTTATGCACTGGCTGCCTATAAATGGAGCACGGGAATGTGGCTCTATCAGCATGATCCCTTTGTATTTCAAACCAGGTTCGATGGCATTACCTGGCTCTTCATGCAAACCCGCCTCCACCAGTACCTGCTTCACCAGGAAGGAGGTTTCCTGATCATGGATATATTCTTTTATACCATGCCGCTGATCTATTACAAAGTTTACAGAAAGGCCTCTGCCTATGTTCACGTAGCCGGGTTTATCATGCTGGTGATAAACTGGTTTTATATTCAAATCTATACGCTTTATCCCACCAATTCCATAGAAGGACATGTAGGATGGCTGTTATTTCCTGTGCTATTGATGATGAAAGATTTGAGATCGTTTTACTACGTGTTTCATGGATTGCGGTATTTTTTCCTGTTTTTTTTTGCTTCTGCCGGTTTTTGGAAAATCTACGAGGGAGGCTTATTCAATATTTCGCAGATGAGCAACCTGCTATTGTTCCAGCATAAAGAACAATTGGTCAGTTCTCCTGAGCATTGGTTTACGATGTTTATTTACTGGATGGCCAGCCATGAAGTCTTCTCTTATATACTTTTTCTACTAACCACAGTGATGGAACTGGTATTTTTAGTAGGGTTTTTTACCAAACGATTTGATCGATGGCTGATCAGGATATTCCTGTTATTTCTATTGGCAAACATCTTCATTATGAAGATCAATTATTTTGAAGTTTTACCTTTCCTGATTACGCTATACTACGCTAAGTATGAACTTCCTGCTAATAAAACGGCCTGATTTATGGGCAGGTTGCCAAATTTCTCTACATTTGCCGTCCTAATTTCATTGCCTTTCATAAGATGATCTTTGGTCCCGTAGTTCAATGGATAGAATAGAAGTTTCCTAAACTTTAGATACAGGTTCGATTCCTGTCGGGACTACAACTAAGCATTGATAATCAATGTATTATATAAGTCATTTAAAAGGGGTCCTTAGGGGACGCTTTCATGTATATTGGGAGTTATAAAGGCATGAATTAACAAAAAAGGGGTTCATTCATATGCCTCCCTCGTTCAAATTTGAATTTGATATCAATACCTCAAAAGCAAATTCTATTTTATTCAACGTATTATTGAAAAACCATTCTTTCTCGGTATCATTCTCTTTGATTTAAAACATTCATTAAAAAAAAGATAGATATGGTATTGTTCCCCGATCTAGGGCAATATGAGAAATGGATGGGAAAGGCTCAAAGGATTCAAAAGAATATCTCATGTAAGATTATAGTTTCTGATTTACTGGAGAAGAATGCCGGAGGTGAGGAGAGGGCCAAAGGATGGGATTTGGCTGATTATCTTCTTGCCAACACGAGCAAAAGGTGAAATTGATTTCTTGCCTTCTTTAAAAGCTGAAACACCGGCCATGAGATGGGATGATATTTCCGGATATTACAATTGGCTAACTAAAAAAATATTCCAATGGTTTAATGATAAACAAGAATAATAAAAATGAATCCCATTACAACAGTTATCATAAGTCTTTTTTCAGCAATAGCAGCAATCATTGCTGCAACAATTGCATACAGAAAATTTCAAAGACAAAAAACTTTTGATAATGAGAACATTTATTCAAATACAAGATAGAGCAATATCAAAACATCCTTTTGAGTGTAAATTGAATTACTGGCGTATATCATGAAAAGGTTGAGGAAGTAAACTTAGATATTAATGAACGCAGGCCGGATGAAAAAAGACTTGGTCTGTGGAATTTTAAGAATTAAAATCAAATATTTTCATGGAAAATCCGAATACCAATTTACAACTTGAAAGATTACTTTTTTTCAGCGATGCGGTGATAGCAATTGCTATTACATTATTAATTATTGAAATTAAAGCACCTCATATTGTGGATCATTCCAATTATGCAGAAGTTAAGAGAAGTGTTTCTGAACTAATACCGAAATTTATATCATTTTTTATAAGTTTTTTTGTTATAGCTATTTACTGGAAGGCACATCATCACTTGTTTGGGTATATTACGGCTTACACAGATACGCTTGTCTGGATAAATACGCTTTTCCTTCTCACGATTGTACTGATGCCTTTTTCTTCGGCATTTTACAGCGAGAATTTTTCTTTTAATCTTGCTTATGTGATATATTGTTTCAATATTTTTTTAACTGG
>JANMMA010000027.1:0-3380 GCA_031372815.1 Sphingobacteriales bacterium | reverse complement strand
CCTCGAAGAAACGTATGGCCGCATTGGTGATTTCATGAAGCAGAAATGTGGTGGATATACCGGATATGTTTTTACCGGAAACCTCGACCTGGCAAAAAAAATCGGACTTAAAGCTAAAAGACGAATAGAGTTTTACACCAGCACTATTGATTGCCGTTTGTTGGAATATGAATTGTACAACGGAACCAGAACGGTGCCAAAAGAAACTACATCCTGATCTTTCTAATTATAAGAATTATATGGAAATCTCTGCACTACAAAAAATCGTCAAAGAACGATATTTCGAAACAGACAATAAACGTGGCGTATACCACACAGCATTATGGTTTCATGAAGAAGTTGGAGAGCTGTCGTCTGCTATTGCAAGTGGTGATAAACAAAATGCGAAAGAAGAATTTGCTGACGTGCTCATGTGGTTATTGACCCTGGCCAATTTAATGGAGGTTGACATGGAAGACTCTATTACTGCATACCTGGAGAACCCCAGGAAACTTCCCACCAAATAAATCTAAAATCAATGGTTCTTTATAATCCGAAGGAATGGGCGTCAGCTATTTTCCGATTTCATAAGGCCGATACCTTCCGAGCACTTTTTTCGTCACTGATATTGATCTCGTTTTACTCCTGGGGAATCTACTATCTCGAAACGCAGTACCTTAAACTTGGAGAGGACAGCCATGCTAAAAACCTTACCATACTTCATTCACTACTGGGATTTGCCATTTCCATGCTCCTGGTTTTCCGAACGAATACTGCCTATGAAAGGTGGTGGGAAGGTCGTAAACTTTGGGGTGCGCTCGTAAATAATAGCCGGAACATCTCCATAAAGCTGAACGTTTATATCCCGAAAGAAAATCAGCACTCCCGAAAATTTTTCAGGCAGGTGATTCCACTTTACGCATTAGCAGTGAAACGCCATCTGCTTAAAGAAACCACTCGGTTTGCGTTAGATGAAGAACCGCATCCCGAATTACCGGAGCTAAACTCCACAACACATCTGCCCAATAAACTTGCAGAAAGCATGCTGACTGAAATTCACAGCCTTCACAAACAAAAGCAAATCAATGATACACAGTTATTATTGTTGAATAACGAATGGCAGTCGTTCACCGATATTTGTGGTGCCTGTGAGCGCATCAAAAACACGCCCATTCCATATAGCTACAGCAGCTTTATCAAAAAATTTATTTTTATATATGTAATCACTATGCCTTTTGGATTTGCATTCTCCCTCGGACTATATGCAGTGCCCGTCACCGCATTTATGTTTTACATACTAGCCAGCCTCGAACTGATTGCAGAAGAAATCGAAGACCCGTTTGGCAATGACAGTAATGACCTTCCCATGGGAAAAATTGCAGAAAATATAAAGGGTAATGTCCACGAGATATTGACTACCTGAATAGCATAGGCGTAAACTCACTAAGATATACCCTCCAATTGCGCCATATATGTCCGCCTTCGCTTTCGCGGTAAACATATTTCATACCGAGTTTGTCGAGGCGATCACGGTATTCCTTATTCAACTGGTAAAGAAAATCATCTTTCCCGCAGGCAATCCAATACAGTTTATACCCATTCGCTTTTTGTTTCATCAGTGTAGCATCGATATTCTGGTAAACCTTCGAAGTGGTATCCCTTGGTAAGATCGCTGCTGAAAACAATCCCATATAATCGAAAGTATTGGGATGAATTCTCGATATGTGTAAGGTATGGAAACCTCCCATTGATAACCCCGCGATGGCCCTGTTCGCTTTCTCAGCTTTTACCCGGTAAGAAGTTTCTATAAATTTGATTATGTCCCCGAAGGTTTCTTCATACTGCCCGCTCATTGTTCCGGGCGCCATAAACTGCGGCTTGTAGAATCCCTGGAATCCTTCTCCAGGTGCAGCGTCTTGTGAAACATTTCCATTGGGCATCACTACTATCATAGGCTTAACCCTGCCCGAAGCAATAAGGTTATCCAAGATCTGGGCAGTCCTTCCAAGTGTCATCCAGGCCTCTTCGTCACCCCCTGCCCCATGGAGCAGGTAAAGCACAGGGTATTTGTCTTTCGACTTTTCATACCCCGGTGGAGTATACACGGTAATACGCCGGTGACCGCCTATTCCAGGAGCCGCATACCATGTTTTGGTTACTGAACCGTGCGGTACTTTACTGACTTTATACAGGTCGGCCTGCTGTCCGCCGACAATAAAAATATTAAATACTGAAGCCACATCTCTTATCGGGAAAGGGTTGCCGGGATCGATTGTTCTGAAACTGTCTACCAAAAATGTATAACTATATAATTCCGGCGACAGCGTTCCTGTCGTATAGCTCCATACACCTTTCCCGTCTTTATCCATTAAGGCAGAAGCGCGAACATTCCCCTGCATCGGCATCCAGTCGCCCGATACGCTAACTGATTTTGCTACTGGGGCATACAACCTGAAGGTTACTTTGCTGTCTGCCGACACTTCAGGTGATACTATATTGTTTACATTGAATATTGCTTCCTGCGACTGGACTGTAGAAACAACCAGAAAAAAAAGAATACCGAAAAAAAGTTTCATAAGAAATGTAGTTTAAACAGGATAAACATGACCTGCTAATGCGTATTAAGATAGCCAATTATTAAAGACAATCAAACAACATCATCGCGGTCAATCATACGGACGTACAATTCTTCAACTTCTTTTCTTGCCCAGGGAGTTTTGCGGAGAAATTTGAGGCTCGACTGAATACTTGGATTACTATTGAAACAATTAATGCGGATATGCTGACCCAGTACCTCCCATCCAAAATGGTTTACTAAATCGGTAACAATAGACTCCAGTGTTTTACCATGCAATGGATCGTTCGAGGCTTGTTGCATGCACAATATTAATTAATTTGCCATGATGCATGGACATCGCTATTTTATCTTGAACAAGCCAGTCAACATGGTGTCCCAGTTTGTAAGTTCTCATGATGTTAAACTCCTTGGCTCGATCGATTTTCCATTTCCCCAAGGCACTCATGCCATTGGCAGGCTAGACAAGGATTCAGAAGGACTTTTATTACTCACCACAGATAAGAAAGTTACCAACTTGTTGTTCCAGGGAAAGCAACCGCATAACCGAACTTACCTGGTTCAGGTGAAATATATAATCAGTCCCGAAACAGTTTCCAAACTCGCTGCTGGCATCCCCATAAGTGCCCCTAACGGAGCAGAGTATATTACTGAACCGTGTGAAGTTGAGTTGGTCGAAAAACCTTCAGGTATATTTGAACACGGTGTGCCCCTGCATAAAAATGTATTGAACTCCTGGTTGCAGATCACATTGCAGGAAGGCAAATTTCACCAGGTGAGAAAAATGGTTGCTGCTGTTCATCATAAATGCATAAGACTGATCATG
>JANMMA010000488.1:0-5013 GCA_031372815.1 Sphingobacteriales bacterium | reverse complement strand
TGAATACAACCATTGCAAGTATACTCAGTTCTTTTGTAATGGATGGATCTGCATTCAGTACAGCAGACCAGTCAATAAAAGGATTTATGACAAAAAACAACAATAGAAAAATTCCAACAATGATTGATAATATGGCATAAGTTGTGCTTATATATATTCTGCATAGTTTAAATTTTCTATTAGCAATAGCTTCAGTGAGTTTGTTTCGTAAGCCATGCCCAAATCCAATATCGAAGAATCCAAACCACGCAATAATGGAACTCAATGTAAGCCAAATCCCGTATTGAGTAGGATTTACATAATGAATGGTAAGTGGAACCAAAACCAGACTAATAGCAATACTGCTTCCCCTGAAAAAAAAAGCTGTAAGAATATTTTTCTTCGCCTTAACACTACGCTGATGGCCCCTATTAATTTTGTTATTCAAGTAACCTATAGCTGCACTAATACTTGAACCCTTTCCATTGGTTGACATTTTAAAAAGTGGCATTATTTTTATTATTATCTACAATGCAAAAAAATAATGGCTAACCAGTAGTTTTTGCTGGCAATGGTGAACAAATGCTCACGGCTTTAAAATTGTGGAATTGAAGTTTAGGTAATATTGCCTGTAAAAGGCAACCAAGTGAGGATAGGTAGAATCCGATTTCCTGAATGAATAAAAAAAACATAATACAGTTGAAACTTGTGGTTAATCGGATATTGGAGGAAATGTGGAATAAACAGTGTCATTTTTACCTGATGAATTCTAGCAACAGACAGAGCTTCGCCTCCTCAGTCACAGAATAATTTTATAATTCAGTGGAATTGAGACATTAACATCTGACCAAACTTATCTATAACGAAGTCCGCTTGTTTTTCTTGCTTTTATTGCTTTTTTTCTGGGTACCATATTTTTTGTCATAAACATAGTGGTAACCATAACCATAAGTGTTTTTCATAACTCCCCTCGACTTTACACCATTAAATATAATGGCAGGATTATTTAACGGATTGACCTGGAACGTTTCATCCATCCGTTTTACCATTAGTTTTGGTGAATAATCATGTCTTATAACATATAAAGTTGCGTCACACATTCCAGATATGATATATGCGTCAGTAACCAATAATGCGGGAGAGGTATCTATAACCACAAGATCAAATTGACTATCAAGGTAATCAATGAGGGATTTGATCTTTCCGGAAGCCAATATTTCTGTTGGATTATCTGGCAGATGACCTGCCGAAATAAAATACATATTATCCAGGTGTTCGAGTTTATTAATAATTTCTTCAGGCTGTTTTTCGTCCCTTAAAAATTCTGAAACACCAAATTCATAGTGTACGTCGAGAATATCCGATAAAGTAGGTTTGTTGAGGTCCATATCGACTAATACTACTTTTTTCCCGATTAAAGACATGGTAACAGCAAGATTGGAAGCTATAAAGCTTTTTCCTTCGCCTGAGATGCTTGACGTTACCAACAGTTTTCTGTTGTGACTGTTTATGCCAAGGAAGGGGAGAGATATCCTTAATTTTCTAAATTCTTCAGCCACAAAACTTCGCGTGCCTTTTTCTATGACAAGTGCGGTGTCTGACTTAGTGTAAGCAACTTCACCAATGATTGGAATAGATACCATTTTTTCTATATCCGTCCGGTATTTGATTTTTGTGGTAAGGAGATCCCTTGCGGTAATTAGCCCTATTCCCATACCCAATGCCGCCACCACCGCCATTAGATAAATCTTCATTCTCTTTGGACTTACGGGATCTTTGCCTACCAATGCCCTATCGACAACCCTGCTGTTGGAAACGACCGATGCAAGAGACATTTCAGCTTCCTGTTTTTTCTGCAGCAAGAATTGATACTGACTATTTTTGGTAAGTTGTTCACGGCTAATTTCCAACAGTTGCCTTTCTTTTAGAGGCACTGTTGATAACATGGTATTGTATCCGCTATTGGTTGAAGAAATACTTTGTCGTGAGACCGCAAGGCTTTGTTTTTGGCTTTGTATATTTTCAAGTATCGCTGCTCGCAATTTTTTTATCTGTTCACCCATCGCCAATAGGTTAGGGTTATTGCCCCCTACTGTTTTATTCAATTTCGCATGGTCTATCTCGGTGTTTTGCAGTTGTTTCAACAGTAAAGCCAATGATTCATCTTTCAGACCTAGTGTCGAGGGCGCTAGCAAGTCTCCCCGCTGATTGTTGATAACAAACTTTTCGACTTCACTAATTATTGACAATTGTAAGTTGATGTCTGCCAGACGCTGATCATTATCGCTAACATTGGCCAGGTAACGAGTTCCTTGACCCCCTATGTCAACTGCCCCCCTGCCAGACTTATATACCTGAACTTTACTCTCGATAGAGTCCAATTCATGAGAAATTTGCGAAAGCTGTTGATTAACAAATTCCAGCGAATTACGGGCCGTGGTGTTTTTCTCACTAATTGAAACAAGATTGTAAGTGGTAATCAGTTGATTAATAATGTCTACTGCACGTTGCGGTACGGGATCTTTAATACCAATATCCACCATCGCCGATTGCTTGTTAGGCAATACTTCCAGTGATTTGATATATTTGATCGCCATACTTTCAGGATCAACCAGGCTGAAATAAAGTGGACGTACTGCATTTTTTGAGGATGGGAAATAATACTTGTTGGGCTTGAAAATCAACGTACCAAAAGGAGTGTTAACAGGCTTATTCAGTGGATATTGATATTCCCCTTCCAGAATCACAACATTCCTACTTATGTCGTAGCTAAAATTTACTTTGTCATGCTCAATAAGGGAGTCAAAATCCTGAACTTCAACGATAACAGGGGATACTTTATATCCGTCACTGGCCTTCACCTTTCCTGCCAGTGAAACAGGAGCATATAAATGGAGTTCTTTCACAACCTTTTCCATCAAACCTCTTGATTTCAGCACCTCAATTTCATTTTCGATATTCTTTTTAGAAGAAACCAGATTGAGTAGTTGGTTGAGTTGTGCATCATCATTTCCACCTCTGCTTTCGTCTTTAATTATAAGTGTTGCCGTAGCTTCGTAAATAGGCGTGGCATATCGCAAGTAGATAAACGCACCGAATAATGACACAATTAACAATACAATAAATAACGGCCAATAGGTGAGGTATTTGGCTACCAATTGCTGCACAATGTTATTTTCTCTCTCCTCGGGTGGTAAACTGTTATTCAATTCCATTCTGCTATAATCACTTATTAAATAAACTTATCACAATCAATGCTATGGATAACGTGCTCAATAATAATGGCAAAATAATCAACGCCCTGTCTGTGGAAGCTATTTTTGATTTGTTTGGTTCTACATAAATAACGTCATTAGGCTTAAGATAATAGTACGGTGAGTTTAATATATCCAGGGAATTCAAGTTAAGCCTGGCTGTCTTTCTAACGCCCTTTTCTTCCCGGATCAACAATACATTTTCCCGCTTACCATATATGGTTAGGTCACCCGCCATACCCAGCGCCTTAAGAACAGTAATTTGTTCACTGGGAACCTTAATAACAGCAGGGTTTGTCACCTCACCGAGGACAGTAATTTCGAAATTATTATGCCTTATATCCACAATGGGATTTAAAAGCAATGCCTTTTCCAATATGAGTTTAACTATTTTTTCTTTTAATTGTGACTTGGACAGACCTGCAGCGTGAATATTACCCAAAATTGGCATATTGATGTATCCATCTTTGCCCACCAAATAGCCTGTAGTTTCTTTTCCCTTCTGATCCTGGTTAAATTCTTCTGACGCAGACTTGTTGAGGCTGCTAATTATAATATCAAGAATATCATTGTTTTGAATAGTTGCTTCAACAGTGTCGGAAATTACCGGAAAACCAGCGGCCTCAGGGCCCTGGAAATAGGCTATTTTCTTACTTGACGTACATGACAGTACTGTTAGCAGAATCAGGGCAGCAGTGATTATTAGAAATCTGGTTCCCATACGGTGTAGTTTTGAGGTTGAACTGGTTAGGTTTGACAAGGATGAGTGGCTTCAACGAATCGCCAGTTTCGGCGTGGTTTATATAGATAGTTGGTTGACTTCTTGGAAATCCCGGAGAGAACTTTGGGATTTGCAAATCGTAAATTTACTACAATATTATAGAACTTAGGGGTAATATGCAATAGCCACTTATACAATTTTTTTGACCGCATTTGCTACCACTTTGAATTTGACCCGGTTAACTCATATCCTTGCTGCCTGATAAAAAATTCATTCGGAAATTGAAAATTTCAAAGAATTCAAATGCATTTTCGCAGCTTCTGCAAAAACGGCCATAATTATCCCCACAGCCTCAAATAGTTGCGCTAATCATCAACAATAACGAATAAAAACATTTAAAGACGTGCAATTGTATAGTTATGTTATATAACTTTTTGTTATAGCAGTGGCACAGTATTTGTAGAATTGGGTGAACTAGGTGATGCCGTTTATCGAAACGTAAGCCTTGGAAAAACCAACTGTTACGGCTATAAATTGATACTGAAATAATATCTTAGAAAACCAATCTCTATGAAACAAGCCTTACTATTTGTAGGTGCATTAATTTGTGCACTATTTGCTAACGCCGCCATTTACTACATCAGTCCTAGCGGAAATGACGTTTCAGGAAACGGTACCAGTGCTCTTCCCTGGAGAACATTATCTAAAGCCACAACAACGGTCACAACAGTAGGGGATATTATTCATGTTAGGCCAGGTACTTATATCGAAACAGTAGCTTCTAACCTTGCAGTGGGTGTTAATCTCGAAGGAGAAGGGGTTACCTCAATTATACAAAGTACACTGGGTGGCGTGAATGGCTGGGTGTTATTTTTAGAATCTGCCACCGGCAGTTCAACCCCTGGTAACCAGTCTGTTTCTAATCTTAAATTTGATGGCAGATATGTCTCTGAATCTAACCGTCCTTCATGGGGAGGTATCCGCATCACTGCCAGAGAAAATGTCGAAATTAAAAATTGTACCATAACAGGATTTTATGACAACGGAGTTGTTTTTTCC
>JANMMA010000444.1:0-2260 GCA_031372815.1 Sphingobacteriales bacterium | reverse complement strand
GGAATAGGGAAACTGCGGAGCGGATTAAACAAAAATATCTTGACTGAACCTGTTGACGTATTACACCCTTCAGTAGCGGAAATGCTGAAAGCCATGGAAACGGTATTCAGAAAGTACAATGTTGATTATTTTCTGATAGGTGCTTTAGCAAGAGATATCAGGCTATCCGTAGGTGATGGGTTGGCTGCTGGAAGAAAAACAAAGGATGTTGATATTGCTGTATTACTGGATAATGAAGAACAGTTTTATGCCATTAAAGAGGCATTGGTGGATACAGGTTATTTTGAAGAGAGTGCTTATAAAGCCATAAAACTAATATACAAAGGCAGTATTGAGGTTGACATACTGCCGTTTGGAGAAATAGAAAACCAAGATAGAGAACTGCAGCTCGGCCGACATACGCTGCTGGTAATGGACATGAGTGGTTTCAAAGAAGTGTATCCCTTTATTGATATAATAACAGTCGCTGAAGGGCTCTCATTAAATGTATGTACGCTGGAAGGACTGATCATTTTAAAACTGATTGCTAATGCTGATGATCCTTCACGCAGTAAAGACATTACCGATATTGAACATGTGCTGGAAGTATATTTTAAATTGAACAATGATGAAATATACACCGCGTATTTGCAGGTAATGGATTTGTACAGTACCAACACAAATGAATACCTGCAACTAGTTTCTGCAAGAGTTCTCGGTAGAAAAATGAAAACAATGGTAATAGATTTTCCCGATACACAAGAGAAGCTAAAAACTATTTTAAGCAAAAGACCTGTTGCCACCTGGCAGGCTATGCTGGATGGGATGAATGATTAAAAACATGATACAGAGATTGTGAGCTTTTAATTAAGATAGAATAATGTCATTCCTAATCACTTCACAAACCCCATCTTTCTTAAAACAGCCTGGTGGGCCGCTCCCTGGAAGTATTCTTTGCTGTAGAATATGGGAAGGTTCATGAGGTAGGCAGAAGGAGATTTCATTGCTACGGATTTTTCTTCCCATTCAATGGCTTTTGAATAATCATTGTTCAGATAGTAAATGAACGAAAGGTTCCATGGGTCTTCGAGGGTATTTTTAGCGACATATTCCATAAAACGGTTGCTTATGGCATCCGCCTTTTCTTTTTTTCCACAGTTTTTGTAAATGAAAACCAATGTTACCTGCAGTAATTCCGAACCCCAACCGTCGTGGAATAGTTGCTCTGCCTTCTGGGCATGGTACAAAGCTTTGTCGTACTCTTTTAAATATATATGCCCATAGGCTTTTTTTATATGTCCCCAGATCCAGTTGGGATGCAATTCCAAAGCCTTTCCAAAAGCTTCGGTGCTTTTCCTGAAGTTGCTGGCCACAAGGTTGGTCCACCCGAGATTATGCAGACTGGACACAGAAACAGGATCCAGTTCCACGGCTTTATCTGCAAGAGGCAGCGCTTCCTGGTACCTGCCCACGTCTGCTAACGTGGAAGAATACCTGATGTAGATGGTGGCATTTCCCGGATCCAATGCTAATGCTTTCTTATAGGAATCTACGGCACCCTGCCAGTCCCAGTCGAAGTAAAACTTCAATGCTCCTTCACTCGTATAGATTTCCGCAATTTCAGGATCTAACGCTTTAGCCGCTTCAATGGCCGTGCGTGCTTCATTGACGATCTCTTTTTTAGGGGCCGTTGAAAACAGCGCCTGAACGATTTTTTCATTGGCGATAGCTGCATAGGCAACAGCATATTTCGGGTCTATACGGATGGCCTCCCGGAAATGTTCCAGGGCTCTTTCCGACTCTTCCGGTGTAGAACCATAGCTGAGGTATCGGCCCTTCATGTATTCAGCATAGGCATCGGGGTTTACTTGTTTCGCAGGAGCAATTGCTTTTGCGTTTTTCGGAATGTTAATGTTCAGTGGTTCAACAAGGGCGTTGATGATGGAATCTTCTAAATCGACTAGGCCATTTGTCAGCAGGCGGTATTTCTTACCCCAGATCAGGTTTTGGTTGGATGCATCTACCAGTTCGCAATTCAAAAAATTGCCATCGGCCATTTTCATTACCTGTCCCGTCAATACCATATCAGCGTTCAGTAATCGACGGAGGCTTTCAATACTACGGGCAGTATCCTTGAGGTCAAAAGTGGCGGAACGCGCGAAGACCCTGACTCCCGCCAGGTGTGAGATGCGGTTGATCAGGTTTTCGGGAATGCCGGCCGACAGAAAATTTAAGGTGGAATCGTTTTGTTTATTTTCAAATGGAAGGATGGCTAAAGATC
>JANMMA010000433.1:0-8452 GCA_031372815.1 Sphingobacteriales bacterium | reverse complement strand
GGCTGCAATTATTAAAGCAATTGTAACACCTGCAACCAGTTTGGTTCGCTTTAATCCCCAATGCAGTAATTTAATGTCTTGTTTTTTCAGCCAGCGAACAAGACTGCTATCTGGTTCATATGCTGCATCAACAGAAGTATTGGCTTTTTTCTTTTTCCAAAATGCTAGGTTAATATGCTTCAAATGGTTTTTCTTCTCCAGCAGATAACTACACAATGCGGGGGTAACTGTTAAAGACACTATCAGCGATGCAACGATGGAGGTTATATAGGCGATACCCAATGGAGCAAATATTCTTCCTTCAATCCCCTGCAAATAAAACAACGGAATAAAAACCAGCACCACAATAATAGTAGCATATACAATTGAGTTTCTTACTTCACTACTGGCATCATATATTACTTTCAATAAAGGTTTAGGTTTTTCGCTTATCCAATTTTCTTTCAATCTTCGGTAAACGTTTTCAACATCTACAATTGCATCATCCACTAACTCGCCAATAGCAATAGCTAAACCTCCAAGTGTAAGAGTGTTAATAGAAATATCAAAGAATTTAAAAACAATAGCAGTGATGATAAGCGAGAGTGGTATTGCAGTAATTGTAATGATAGTGGTGCGGAAATTCAGCAAGAACAAAAACAGAATGATGATTATCAATATAAACCCATCTCTTAATGCTTCCTCCACATTCGTAATAGAGTTAACAATGAAACTCTTTTGTTGGAAAACATCTGTATTGATATGTATATTCTTCGGAAGGGATGATTTGATTTCTTCAATTGCCTTTAAGGCTTCATCACTCACGGCGAGTGTACTTGAGCCCGGTTGCTTTTCAATACTGAGAATAACAGCCGGTTTACCATTGAAAGAGCCATCGCCTCTTTTGATGGGCCCGCCAAATTTTACTTCCGCTACCTGTTTCAACAAAATGGGTGAGGCATTCCGGTTGCTGACAACAGTATTGGCTAGATCTTCTAACGTATTTGCGCGGCCAATATTTCGGATAAGCGTTTCAGAACCGTTATTATCAATAAATCCACCAGTGGTATTTTGATTAGTTAACTGTAAAGCATTATCAATATCATCAATTGACAAATTATACTGCCGCAGTTTTTCACTTGAAATCAAAACCTGGTACTGCATTCTTTCTCCTCCGATGGGTATTACCTGGCTAACTCCTTTTACACTCATTAATCTTCTGCGGATGGTAAAGTCTGCCAATGTTCTTAAATCAGCAGGTGATGTTGTATCGCTGGTTACGGCCACCATCATTATCTGCCCCATGATGGAACTGATAGGCCCCATCACTGGTGTAATACCTTTTGGCAATTGAATGTTTTGCAACTTCTCTGCGGTTAATTGCCTTGCACGGTACACATCGGTTTTCCAATCAAATTCTACAAATACCATCCCTAATCCAGGCGATGCAACTGAACGTACCACCTCCACTCCCGGAGCACCATTCAGTTGTGTTTCCACTGGAAGATTTACCTGGCTTTCTACCTCTTCAGGTGCCATACCATTAGCTTCCAAAAATATTGTTACCCTTGGCCTGTTCAAATCAGGTAATACATCTACCGGAAGGCTTACGAGTGTGAACACTCCATACACCATCAGCAGAGCAGCCATTGATACTACCAGTATCCGGTTTTTAAGTGAGAAGAGAATGAGTTTGTTGAGCATTGTCGTTCATTTAAGTCTTGCCAGCGCTAACTATTACTTTCGTATTAAATAATGAAGAATCCTGCCGCAGTCAACAAGTCGTATGTTACAAAAGAAATAGCAGTAAACCCGCAATATGAAAATCCCTATTTGTTTTTAGATAACCAGTCGTTGAATTCTTTGATTTCATTATTCTGGTCTTCTATTATCTTTTGAGCCATCTTCTTAATATCATATTTTTTTCCATGAGATAACTCGTTTTTGGCCATTTCTACAGCTCCTTCGTGATGTAATTTCATCATCATTACAAAATCTTTATCTACATTTCCCGTCATGGTCATGCCGTTCATATCCATAGCAGTCTTTTCACCGATCTCGCTCATTTCGTTATGTTGTTCACCAACTTCATGCTTCATTTCAGCAGGTTTATTGCTGGTAGTAAATTGCTGAAATTGGCTAATCTCAGCTTTTTGGGCATCTATGATTTTTTGTGCCCAGCTTTTTACTTGTGCATCGCTTCCCTTTGTTAGTTCTACCTGCGACATATCTATAGCCCCCTGATGATGATAAATCATCATGCTGGCAAAATCATAATCAAAATCACCAGTCATTTTCATAGCCTCAGCCTGGTCCATTGATGGCTTCATAGCATTCATTAAATCATTGTTCATGTTCATGTTGTTCATTTTCGAGTGGTCTGTGGCAGTGGTCGAATTAGTGGCAGTATCTTTGTCTGTCGTTGATTCGTTTGCAGATGTTTTATCATTGTTACATGCCTGTAAAACAACGAAGACAGTTAGTGTGGCCAGAATTAAATTTTTCATATTTTTTATTTTTAATTGATTAATAAAGATCTTACTCATTTTAATGCGAACTATGGTCCTTTTCCTTTAATGAATTATCAGCAGTACCTTCTTTTACATTCATGGTAAAATCAACGGTATGTACTTTGCCGCTGCTCTGAAACTGAATCCATCCACGATAAATACCGGGCTTTTTAAATGTAGTGTGTAAATCAAACTTGCCGCCGCTTACATCAGGGTGTACATGCAAATATTCTTTATCATTAAGACTAACTACAACCATGTGAGCTTTGGCACCCAAATAGTTTTCCAGTGTATTTACATCAATCTCTTTACTGTCTTTCATTAGCATTCCGGAAATATGCATTTGTGTACCTGTAATTAGCTTGCCCCCGGTTGCGTTTAACATGACCGTAAAATTGTCTGACTTACCGGTGAGTTTATCAGCACTGTATACAACAGCGGGCCTTGATGTGCCCTTCACATTTACTGACACTTTTTCTACCTGGTGGCTGCCGCCGCTTGGCAGGTAATCAGCAAACATGGTGTAATCACCACCGTTCTCAAAACGGGTTTCATTTTTACCTGGGCCATTGGTATAAGACTCCCCATTCCCTAATACACCAATTTTATAAGAACCATCAGACTGAAAATCGGGGTGGATATGGTCAAAATAGCTGAGGTCGTTGCTTACAACAATCAGGTGTATTTTCTTTTCATGCTGCACATCCAACGCTACGGCCTCACTTTCATTGCCAACTAGTTTTGGGGTAAATAAAATTGTTGCTGATTTACCCATTTCCAGCTCCGAAGGAGTTGAAGCATATTCCATTTTATAAGTAAGTCCATTATCTGTACCGTCAAAGTGTTCCAACTTCATACCACATATAGGGCAGTTACCTTCCTTGTCATAGGTTTTTCCTTTTTCGCAGTTCATTGGGCAGCGATAGCTGTGTGCATGGGATGCAGTGTCGGTTGATGCAGAGGCGGTTTCCTTTGACGTAGATGCGTTATTGTTACAGCTTACTGATATTATAACAATGACAATAACTGTGCTGAATACTAAAATCAAATTTCTCATTGATTGATATTTTATTTTTTTTAATGTTGATGACTGTTTCTATCTTCTATTTTACCCAAACCTTTCAACTTTACAGATGCTATTTCTTCACCGTTTTTAAAAATAACTTTGGCATTGGCAAAAATGTTGGCCTTCATGTCGTTGTAGCTGTTTCTATTGCTGCGCCATGTGGG
The DNA here is from genome assembly GCA_031372815.1 of Sphingobacteriales bacterium. GTDB lineage: Bacteria > Bacteroidota > Bacteroidia > Chitinophagales > Chitinophagaceae > Pollutibacter. The sequence continues at coordinate 4,733 of JANMMA010000433.1, read as the reverse complement.
CCTGCAGCATGGGCATGTCTTTTACAATGGATGCAATACCCGGCACCAGGCGCGGGAATATCATTATAAGTTTTCTCATGCTGTATATTTTAACTATTGATTTAAATAAATCATTTTCATCTGATACACATTGGCTGTAACAACTCTTTCACCATCTTCAGTGCCATTTTTGATAACAGTAAACTGGTCATTGCTCTGCCCTTTTACCACGAAGCTGATACTGTACTGCTCAGCTTTATCTTTTATAAAAATTGCTGGCTTACCGTTCACATCTGTAATGGCTTCATTTGGTATTACAAGTTGTCGTAAAACATTATTTCCTGACATGCGGACATTTACATTTTCACCAATCTTAAACTGGCCTTTCGGATTGATAAGTTCAAACACTACTTTCTGTGATTGATTACCGGCATTTACAGATTGTGCTGTATTCACCAGTTTCAATTTATAGAAAGTAGTATCTGTATTGGAAGTAGTGGTAAAAGAGGTTGCTAATTTCATTTTTTCAACATCGGCTGTAAATACCTGCGCCTCCACAAAAACCTGGTCAAGATTGGTTACCTCAAACAGTGTTTCGCCACCACTTACTACAGCACCAATTGCATAATTGAATGTGCCTACCACGCCTCTTACAGGCGATGTGAGTGTTATCGCTTTTGTATTGCCTGTATTGATACCGGTATTGGCGTCAAAAAGTGCTTTATTCTTCTTAGCACTTTCATAGCGGCCTTTTGCTTCTGTTATATCTTTTTTGGCAGCAATGTCTTCAATAGCTTTCAGTCTCTCAAATTGAGCTTTGGCAGCTTCAAATTCAGCATTAACTGTATTGCTTTGAGAAATGATGCTTATTTGTGTTCCGGCGTCCACTTGTTGTTCTATCACTGCCACCACCTGACCCTTGTCAACCCGCTGACCCGGTGCTACCCGCAGCGAAACTATTTTACCCGACTGCGGTGATTGTATGACTGCCCTTCCCTGTGGTGCTGCTGTAACAGTTCCCAATAAAACGGCAGATTCATTAAAATCACCGGTTCCAATTTTTTTTGTTTGAATATTGAAAAGAAACTGTGTTTCCTTTTCAACCATAAATACGGTTGAAGATCCACCGCCTTTCTCCCCTCCAACTTCATCGTGGCCATCATGCGCTGAAACAGAATTGAAAGTGGCTGTTGGTAACAGGCAAAAAAGAACAGTTGCGGTAGCTACTATTTTCCGGCTGCGGGTTCTATTGATGAAAAACATAACCATTAAGCCAATCAGCAAACCCATAAGACCAAAAAACCAATTGCTGCTGTACCAGTGAGCATGTAAAGCTGTTTCTGTTGTAGTTGCAGGAAGTTCTTTTCCTGCTTCGATATTACTCAATTGAATTAAATCTACTCCAGCATAGCTGTTTATATCCACGATAAGATTGTAAGCTTTTTTCTCAGTGAAATTGGCATTTAATATATATACACCTTTATCTGCTTTTGAAACACTAACCTTTATATTAGGGTTTCCGGATACCGTTACCTTCAACGTTGCGCTATCCAAGGGCTTATTAGTATTGTATTCACTGATGAATAACCTCACGGTTGCTTCCTTGCCAGGAGTAATTGGGTTGTATTTGAGCAGTATCTCATACTTGTCAGAAAATGCTTCTGATGAAAAATAGCTGCCTGACGCTGTTGCTTTTTTTGCATCGCCGTGGTCTTCACCATCATGAGCAACTGCTATGGCAGGCACCAATAATAACCATAGAATAATTATTCTTTTCATAACTGACCAATTAAATATTGATAATTGATGACGCTTAGATTATAATTTCTTATTGCCTCCAGGTATTTCTGATAAATGCTGTAGGCATCGTTAGTGTTCCGCATTAAACTTATATAGTCTATTTCCCCGCTTACAAAAAATCGTTGTGAAATGGTAATTACTTCCTGTGCTTTTTGCAAACCTGTTTGCTGGTAATATTGTACGGATTGCCAGTTGGTTTGCATTTCACTGTTTACGTTAATAACTTGTGCTGACAATTCCTGTTGCAAACCTTCCTGTTTACTTAGAATAACCTGTTGCTCCGTTTTGGCAGCACTGATATTGCTTATGTACTGGCCAAACCATAAAGGGATGGTAATGCCGAAACGAAAACGGTTGCTCCATTTAGTATCTCTTTCGCCCTGGTTAAAATAACCAAATGCCAACCCTGGTAAAGCCTTGCTTTTTTGCAAAGCAATATTTTTTTCGGCTACTACCTGTTGCTGCTGCAATAGCTGCACCGTGGGATTGGAAAGTAAGGACAATGAATCTGGAATGAATGAGATTTGTGTCTGCGAAGCATTAATTACCAAAGGTGTTACTGTAACAGCATCGTTAAAGCCTGTTATCCATTGTAACTGTGCTTTGAATGCTTTTTCCCTAGTAATGGATTGCAGATACAAATTATGAATTTCGCCGTATTGTGTTTCAGCAAATGTTTGTTGCAGGTAGTCTATCTGTCCGGCATTAAACTGACGGATGGCTGATAGTTTTATTTTTTCATACAGTGTATCCTGGATGTATAACTGGTTGACTAATGACTCAGCAAACTGTGCATCAAGGTACAGCACTTTTACTCTGTACTTCAATTCTGCCTGTGTAATTTCCTTTTCCTTTTGGGCTACATCAATCTGTTGTTTTTGTATGCGATACTGATTGCCATACACGGTTGGAAATTCAATAGACTGTATAATGCTTCCGGTATAAAAATTTCCAGTCGGGCTTTCCCAAAAGAACTCGGGGTTCGGTAAGTTAATAGCCGACTTTAATAATTGCTGTTGTTGTTTTACCTGCAATGAAGCTGCATGAATATTTCTATTGTTGGCTAATGCCCTGCTTACTGCTCCGCTTTCGGTAAGCATTTGCTGTGCATTTGCCTGAAAAACAAATAAGGTTGCTAAAAAACCAGTGATACTATTTCTGAACATAAAAAATTGATTACTGTAAAACAAATAGCTTCAAATTGCAAAGGGCAAATTGAGTATGGATGAAGCAATTATTCACTTCACCTGTTTTACAATAATCACATCTGGAATTTCTGTATAGCAATAAGTATACTGGCGGGAGGGGGAAACAAATACCTGTGAATATGCGATTCTGCTTTTGCTGATGCTTTCCAGATATCAACACCCACAAAAATGCTGAGGATGGCAACAAAGGCTGCAACTTCAATTGCAGTCTTTACGTTTTGCTTAAGATTTTTGTCTAACTGTTGAAATTTGAGTAAATCGTCATTGCAACAATCATCTTTATCTTTTCCGGGAGCTTCGTTTTCTTCATGAGGCTTTGTCACCGGCTCAGCCTGATATTCAGGTTTTTTACCATCATCATGTATATGACTAACAATTATTACTTGTTCAGCAGTGTGATGATGTTTTTTACTATCTGCATGACTATGAACTGGAGCCATCTTAGTTTCACTGTCATGGTGAGTAGTATTGAAACTCAAATTCATGCCCATTGCACAGGCAAAGCCCACAACAGTATTCAAGCCGAACACCGTTAGCAAAAAGGCTGCTTTTAGTTTTATAGATGAGTTTCTTTTCATACAACTGCTGCGAAATTAGGATAATTCTCTGAATTACAACGCTTGCTGAACGGTAAAGATAATAGATGGATTGCAATCTTTATGATAACACACCTGTGTTAGTAGCAGGGTATTTCCAAACAAGCCACCATTTAAGGTGCATTCCCATGAAGTGATAATCTTAGTAAATGTGCTTGATTTCTGATTATAAATTTTCCTTCATCGCTACTGTTGTCTGAATATTTTGACTAAATTCTATTTATCTTTTCTCTATTAACTTCATTCCGCACTTTGGACATTTACCAGGTTTATCTGAAATCACTTCAGGATGCATGGAGCAGGAGTAAGTTTTTACTGCTTCTTTCTCTTCACTATTTGTTTCTGTCAATTTCCTATCTGATGTCTGATTACTATCTTTTACGCTATTCTTTTCTTCCGGACTTATGTTGGCATTTATTAAACCATTTTCATCGTGGTCGGGATGTTCGTTATTAAAATCCTCATTTGTTTTCAGGTCCAATGCGCTACCTATTTTCTGGTCCAACCTGCTGAGGGAGTTGTTATTGCGTTTACCTTTTATATTTTTTTCAGTTTTCATTTCATTTTTTTAGCATGAATAGATCTATTCGGCCAAATATCCACCGTCAATTTCTATTGTAGTACCTGATACAAAATAAATGCCATCACAAGCCAGGAATATAAAGGTTTTATATCGTCGTATTGAGGCAGGAAATCGTTTTTCAATCTAATTGTTGCGTATCAACAGCTGTAAAATTAACTAAAGTCAATTCAAGAAAAAATGATTGTTGCCATATCACAAAATGAGGATCGACTTTTAAATTAATGTCCACTACTTTAATAATTCATATTCATTCTATCTGTACATTATCATATTCATCCGGGTTATAATTAGGGAGGAGGTATCAAGGACTCAAAAAGAAGAGCCATTATTAGCTGTAATAATGGACAAACACGGTCTTTCCGAAAAACCTCCGTATAAAATTCAGGAGATATGCTCACTCTTTAATATCAACCCCCCCATTTATTACTGGATAAAATATGGAAAATTAAGGAGTGTCAAAATACGATCAAGACTGTACTTTTTTAAAGAGAAGTAAAGTTCTTGGTAGAAAACGGGGGATAATAGACTAACAAATAGACCGCAAAGAAAAAACCCGCTACCAGAGCG
>JANMMA010000419.1:0-12208 GCA_031372815.1 Sphingobacteriales bacterium | reverse complement strand
CGCCAATTGGTTACTGCGATACCTTAAAACTCGCTGCAGTATTTTCCCAGGCAATAGTCACCTTACCACCTTCCACCGAAATTTTCATCATTTCAGTCAAAGGCCGGCCTTTTGTTGGTGTAACGTTTACCCTAAGCACGTCATCTTCCTGAACATACCGAAATGAACCCCATTGATTCCAGGTCTTATTGAAAACGATCGTCCATTCGTTTTCCCCGGGAATGGTAAACAGTCCATATTTGCCTTTTGGAAGTGATTTGCCTTCTACCTTGATATCACTGTCTGTTTCAAATACGGTGGCTTCATTAGCCCCTGTGCGCCATACCTTACCATAAGGAACAAGGTCGCCAAAGACCTTCCTGCCCTTTACAGAGGGCTGGCTGTAATCAATGGTGATTGTTGCAGTGCCGGCCTTTCCTGTTGCCTTAGCTGGCGGACTGGGCCTGGAAGCGTTGTCCTGGGCACAAGCTGAAATCCCTACAAGAGCTGTTACAAACAAAAATGTCACTATTCTTTTCATAAGTCTATATTTTAAAAGTTACAATATCAAAGTTAGCGATTTGAGTATTCAGCTTAGTTGCCGTTTGTACAATTGTACCGCATTCTCCATTCCATAATATAATGCATCACTGATTAATGCATGACCAATACTGACCTCGTCTATCCAGGGAATATGCTGGTGCAAATACCCCAAATTTTGAAGGTCGAGGTCGTGCCCGCCATTGATCCCAAGTCCGAGCGACCTTGCCAGTTCAGCGGCCTTAAGGTATGGTGCGATGGATCGTTCCTTATTTGCCAGAAATTCCCTGGCATAACCCTCCGTATACAGCTCAATTCGATCTGTTCCAGTTGTGGCGGCAGCTTCCACCATAGCCGTATCAGGATCTACAAAAATAGATACCCTGATGCCTTTGGACCTAAACAGCGCAATAGTATCCTGTAGGTAAACCTTATGCTGAACGGTATCCCAGCCATGGTCTGAGGTTAGCTGGTCCAACGCATCCGGAACAAGGGTCACCTGATGTGGCGTGACTTCCAACACCAGATCGACGAATTTTCTTTCCCTGGGGTTGCCTTCAATGTTGAATTCGGTCGTTATAATTTTGGCAATTTTCCGCACATCAGCGTACCGGATATGCCGTTCGTCGGGCCTGGGGTGAACGGTAACGCCGTCTGCCCCGAATTTCTGTACGTCAAGGGCTGCTTTCACAACGTCAGGATTATTGCCACCCCTGCTGTTCCTCAGTGTGGCTATTTTGTTGATGTTAACGGAGAGTCTCGTCATATCGCAAAGGTAATGCTATGAAAAATTTATACGGGACCATAAAATCTGCCATAATTGGAGCAGCACGGTGTAGATTTGAAAACTAGAAAATGATAACATGAAGAAAATTATAACGTTTGCTTTGTCTTTTTTTCTTTTCCTACAGATCTCGGCCGCACCTGTCAAAGATTACTACCAGATATTGGTATATCATTTTGCCACAGCCGAACAGGAAAAAATGGTGGATGGTTACCTGCAAAATGCTTTCCTGCCCTTTATGCATAAGAACGGTGTGAAAAACATTGGTGTATTTTCTCCCATCGCCAATGATACAGCCGCCGATAAAAAGATTTACGTCTTCCTAACGCTCAAAAGCCCAAATCAAATCGTTGATTGGAATGCGCAAATGCTGAAAGATAAAGTCGCGGAAAACGGTAGCGGCGATTTTTGGAAGGGTGCACATACCAATCCACCATATGCACGCATGGAAAGTATACTGATCCACGCCTGGGAGATGGCGCCCAAAATGATGCTTCCTGCATTGAAAGGGCCAAAAAGTGAACACGTTTATGAACTGCGCAGTTATGAAAGTGCCAATGACAGGTTATACTGGAACAAAGTTCATATGTTCAATGAAGGTGGTGAAGTAAAACTTTTTGCGAGACTAAATTTCAACGCTGTTTTTTATGGTGATGTAATTGCCGGTGACAGAATGCCTAACCTGATGTATATGACAAGTTTTGAAAATATGGCTGACCGTGAATCAAAATGGAAAGACTTTGGCGGAGCGCCTGAATGGAAAAAATTGACTTCCATGGAAGCGTATAAAAACAATGTGTCTAAAGCCGATATCATATTGATGAAGGCAAAAACATATAGTGACTTTTAAAGGTTTGCGTCATTGTAATGGAAGTTTTCGATACCATTTTAATGAAGTTCGGAGAACAGGGGGAAAAAACCGGTTGGACGTATATTGACGTTCCCGTAGACATTGCATTAAAGCTAAAGCCTGGTAACAGAAAGTCATTCAGGGTAAAAGGCAGGCTTGATAAACATCCCATTAACGGTGTAGCACTTCTGCCAAAAGGAGACGGAGGTTTTATTATGCCTATTAATGCAGAGATGAGAAAGGCTCTCGGGAAAAGAAAGGGTGCTTGTCTGCATGTTCAGCTAGCGGTTGACAATGCAGCTGTGCAATTATCTAAAGACCTGATGGAGTGCCTGGAAGATGAACCAGATGCTAAGGTATTTTTTTTCAGTTTACCCGGTTCTCACCGAAACTATTTTAGCAAATGGGTCGAAAGCATAAAGTCGGCCGAAGGTAAAATTGCCAGACTGGCTGATGTGGTGAATGCAATGAATAATAAATGGAGATTTAATGAAATGATGAGGCACAAAAAGCATCTCAAAGAAAACTAACTATCTCCCGAAAATGAGAAATAATTATCCATGAGTATAAAAAGGGTATGTGTTTATTGTGCATCCAGCGACAAAGTTAATCCAGTATACTTTGATGCGGTTGCTGTGCTTGCGAAGCAACTGGTAGACAACAACATCCAGGTGGTTTATGGAGGGGGCTCAACGGGCCTGATGGGAAAACTTGCAGACGAAGTGATTCACCTCGGTGGTCACGTTATTGGCATCATGCCAAATTTTATGAAAGATGTTGAATGGGCCCATAAACGGGTTCCTGAATTTCACTTCGTGGGAGATATGGCGGAAAGAAAGAAAAAATTCCTGGAAATCTCAGACGCGCTCATAGCTTTGCCAGGGGGTTGCGGAACGCTTGAAGAGTTGTTCGAAGCGATCACGCTGAAAAGGCTCGGACTGTTTACCAAGCCCATTATCATTCTCAACATAAATGGGTATTACAATGAGCTTATTGCCTTTCTCGATAAAAGTATAACGGAAAAATTCATGGCGGAAAAACATCGTGAAATGTGGAGTATTCTGGAAAATCCTGCGGAAATCATTACAGCTCTTCAGCAGGCTCCCGAATGGTCAGACGATGCCATTAAATATGCCAAGGTTTAGATAACCCCAAGGCATACGAAATCGCACTGCTAAGCGATTTCCCTGAGTTCCGTTTCGATGATATCGCTAAGATTCTGCTCGTTTTCCACGATCCAATTGGGGAGGAAGGGGGGATTATATAATCTCCAGCCCTGCCCGTGTTGCTGCATGGTGAACATGATCCTGTTGCCACGGTCATCGCTGACGTCAACGGTGATCAGTCCCTCATTTAGTCCGGTCAGTTTCCTGAAGTTAAATTCCCTTAAACGACCTTCAGTCTTAAGTAATTTGGTGAACTGAATATTACGTATGAAATTAATATGCATACCTCAAACCTTTCATTGTGAACACATTTGTACCAGATGCGAAGAATTCAAATGTAAAAACTTAAAGCCATATAGTGCTGTCCTTTGCCAATTATTTAACAACTTGGTGGATAAACTGTTCGTCTGGAGTTGGTAGATGATTTGTGGCTATGGATTTTTTGAAAAGCCAAAACCTATTGGATTTAGTCATAATTGAGTACATTGAGCGGAGCCCATCCCCAAAAACCCTTCAACGATGAAAAAGCTTTGTAATGTTATTTTTACTTTACTGATCACTTCGTTATTTTTTTCTGCCAAAATGGAAGATAATTTGCCCATTAAAAATTCTCCCGCACCAGTCTTTAATGATGGCCCATATGTGTATTCAACAGGTGAAAAGTTGTTTGTGTCTTATATTATGATGGCTGATGGACAAAAAGCCGTGCAACTCGACAGTTCCAGTGTGGCAGACAAGGCCGGGAAAGTACTGGCGGTCAATACTGAAGTTCCCGGCGTAACCTTTAATGTGGAACTAAAAAAGAATATCAGCGAAGAAAAATCTGAGTATAAAATGCCGGCAAAAATGTTGGTATTGTCTGATATTGAAGGAAATTTTGCGGCTTTTCGAAAGCTCCTCCAGGGGAACAATGTTATTGATGCCAATCTGAACTGGACCTATGGCGATGGCCACCTGGTACTGGCAGGTGATTTTGTTGACCGGGGCGAACAGGTTACCGAAGTACTCTGGCTGATTTATTCGTTGGAAGACAAGGCCAGGAAAGCTGGAGGCTATGTGCACTATGTTTTGGGTAACCATGAGATCATGAACTTATCTGGCGACCTGCGATATCTCAATGCAAAATATGTTGAAACGGCAAAACTGATGAACCTGAATTTTGTAAGCCTGTACGGTAAAAATACGGAGTTGGGCAAATGGTTTCGGTCAAAGAATGTGGTGGAAAAAATTGGTGACCTGGTAATTACCCATGGTGGTTTTTCATCGGAGGTCAATAGCCTGGATGTTGATGTCCGGAAAATTAATAATCTTAGCAGGGATTTTTATGACGATAGCCTGTACGTTTATCCTGATTCAAAAATTGACACCTTATACGGTGACAAAGGACCTTTCTGGTACCGTGGTTACTATGCTAAACCTGACAGCACTGTAGAATCGCAGATCAGCCAGACCCTCCGGAAATTTAGTGTTAAACATGTGGTCACCGGGCATACAATCGTTGCAGACACTGTTAGTATGTGGTATGGGGGAAAAGTTTTCAACGTAGACACCCATCATTCAAAAGGTCATTCTGAAGCACTGTTAGTGGAAGGCAAAGCTTTTTATCGTGTTGATGCCGCAGGCACGAGGAAATTATTGAAAATCAAATAGCAGCCATTGTTAAGGTTTTAAAAGTCTCTAAGAGCAGACAAATTAGCCCGGTAGTAATCAACATTCAAAAAAACAATTGCATAAAAAACCCGCAGTGTTGCTGCGGGTTTTTTATTAATATAGTGGCTTATTAATACCTGTAAAGTTCAGGCTTAAAGGGTCCTTCATTGGTGATACCCAGGTATTCAGACTGCTCGCTGGTGAGTTCATCCAATACCACACCGATTTTACTCAGGTGCAGACGGGCAACTTTTTCATCAAGGCGCTTAGGCAGTACGTACACTTTGTTTTCGTATTTATCGTGATTGGTCCAGAGTTCGATCTGCGCAAGGGTCTGGTTGCTGAATGAATTACTCATTACAAAGCTTGGGTGGCCAGTAGCGCAACCAAGGTTAACCAGCCGGCCTTCTGCAAGGAGGATGATGTCTTTCCCGTCTACATTATAGATATCAACCTGTGGTTTGATGGTATCTTTTGTGTCGCCGAAATTATTATTCAACCAGGCTACATCGATCTCAATATCAAAATGGCCGATATTACAGACGATCACTTTATCTTTCATTGACCTGAAATGCTTTTCCGTGATCAGGTCACGGCAACCTGAAGCAGTTACAACAATATCAGCCTCTTTTACGGCATCCACCATTTTCTTTACTTCAAATCCGTCCATCGCTGCCTGAAGTGCACAGATGGGATCAATCTCCGTAACAATAACCCGGCAACCTGCGCCTGCAAGTGATGCTGCAGAACCTTTTCCTACATCACCATATCCACCTACAACAGCAACCTTACCAGCCATCATCACGTCAGTCGCGCGGCGAATGGCATCAACCAGGCTTTCTTTACATCCGTATTTATTGTCGAATTTAGATTTAGTCACTGAATCGTTCACATTTATCGCTGGCATCGGCAATGTGCCTTTAGCCATACGCTCGTACAACCTGTGAACACCGGTAGTAGTTTCTTCACTCAGTCCCCTGATATGCTGAACCAGTTCAGGGTATTTATCAAGTACGATATTGGTAAGGTCACCACCATCGTCAAGGATCATATTAAGGGGTTTGTCTGCACTGCCGAAAAACAGTGTCTGCTCTATACACCAGTCAGCTTCTTCAATGGATTGTCCTTTCCATGCATAAACGCCGATGCCGGCAGCGGCGATAGCAGCTGCTGCATGGTCCTGTGTGGAAAATATATTGCAGGAGCTCCACTTCACTTCCGCACCGAGCGCCACCAGTGTTTCGATGAGCACTGCAGTTTGAATGGTCATATGAAGACAACCTGCCACGCGAGCGCCTTTCAGCGGTTGCGCTGGTCCATATTCTTCACGGATAGCCATAAGCCCGGGCATCTCTGCTTCGGCGAGGCGAATTTCTTTACGGCCCCATTCGGCGAGGGTAATATCTTTAACCTTATAAGGTAATGAAAAATCAATTGATTTACTGAGTGTAGACATAAACGAAAATTTCGGCAAAACTACACTATTTACTGATGAAATGGTAATGTGTTTTGACTAAAAAACGGCCGCAGATCTTAAACAAGATGCTTGTCTTCCGCGTGCATTTCTTTTGATACGGCAATATGCTCGACTATAGCATTGCGGGACAATCGAATAGCCAGCAAAAAGGAAATAATAGCTCCCAGGAACAGCAATCCACTTGAGATATTTTCCCGCACAAGTTTGTTGTCTTGTAGGAACAAGAAAAAATCATACATACCATGCCAGAAGACGGCCCAAAAAAGTCCTTTTAACATGAACCGGACCCTGGCTTTTCCGGCGAATTTTGCCTTACCCATGTTGAAACCCATGATGATGGCAAAACTGGCATGGGAGGGGACAGATAGAAACATCCTAACAAAGGCCGTTGTATAGCCGTTCTCCATGACATAGCCGATATTTTCCACCGTGGCAAAACCCATACTGACCATTACGGCATAGACGATTCCATCGAATGGTTCGTCAAACTCTGGTTTTGGAAATGCATAATTGCGCACCATGATGTATTTGCTCCATTCTTCCACCAGGGCAACGATAATGAAGGCCTTGACCGCGGTAGACAAGATAGACTCTCGCGCAAACTGTTTGAAGATGCTGATAAAAAATGTTTCTGCTATAAGTGCAATACCAGCACTAAGGATACCGAGAAAAAAACACATGATCAGGTGTCTCCGGGGTTCGCGGTTGTACTGATCCTTAAAGAAAATATATAACGAGATGGCAAGTCCCGGAGCAATTGCCAAGGCCAGCAGCAACATAGCGTTTATTCTTTACCGTAAAGACCGATAAATGCACCGGCCGGATCCATTATTCTTTCACCCATGATCAATGTATTAGTTTGATGAAAATACAACTAAATTTATCCAATTAATTCCGCAGGATGGGTAAACTGAAGTTGTTAGCGACACTTTTCTCTTGTATTTCTATGTCTGTTTACGCACAGCAATTTGGCGGTACGCCGCCTTCGGTAAAATGGAGGCAGATCAACAATGAACAGGTCAGGGTTATTTTTCCAAGGGGACTTGATCAACAAGCCATGCATATTGCAGATATTTCCCGTTACCTTGATTCAAATACAAACAATACTATTGGAAACAGCCTGCGTAAAATCAGCATAGTACTCCAGAACCAGACTACATTTTCAAACGGGTACGTTCAGCTCGCTCCATGGAGAAGCGAATTCTTTATGACGCCGCTCCAAAACAGTTTGCAATTAGGAAGCCTTCGGTGGGATGAACAACTGGCCATTCATGAGTACCGGCATATACAGCAATACATGAATTTTCGCAAAGGGCTATCCAAGCTTGCCTTTTTCGTAGCGGGTGAGGAAGGGCAGGTGCTGGCTAATAGTGCGGCGGTGCCGGACTGGTTTTTTGAGGGTGATGCTGTATTCCAGGAAACAATAGTGAGTGAACAGGGAAGAGGCAGGTTGCCTGAATTTTTTAATGGCTATCGGGCTCTGTCAGAGGCTGGGAAGAAGTATCCTTACATGAAATTGAGGAATGGTTCTTACCGGCATTATGTACCGGATCATTACCAGCTTGGCTACCTGCTGGTGGCCTATGGCCGGAAACAATTTGGTGATGACATCTGGCAAAAAGTTACCGCTGATGCTGTTCGGTATAAGCCATTAATATATCCTTTCCAGGGAGCCTTTAAAAAACATACCGGTATTAAATTCAACGATTTTACGGCAAAAGCACTGGCGTTTTATTTGGAGAAAGATCCTTATAAAACATCTGACGATTTTACGGCAATCACCACCTCTAACAAGAATTATATCAAAGATTACCAGTTCCCTTACCTTATTGGAAAAGACTCTTTGTTGGTTTTCCGGCGAACCGGAAGGGATGTTCAGGGATGGTACCTGTTAAGTGGCAACAAAGAGAAAAAACTTTTTACAAAAGATATTGCAAATGAAGAATATTATAGTTATCGCAATGGGCAGATCATCTATACTGCATACTCGCCGGATGCAAGATGGTCCTGGCGCGACTATAGTAATATCATGATGCTCGATATATTCACTGGTGAACGAAAAAAAGTTAACCGGAAAGGCAAATATTTTTCCCCTGACCTCTCCCATGATGGAACAGCCATCGCTGCCGTTGAAGTAAGCCCTGACGGCAGTTCATCAATCCAGGTGATCGATCCCGGATCGGGTAAACTCATCAAAAAGTATTCAGATAGTACGCTTTTTTTTACATATCCCCGGTTCAGTAGTGATGACAAATTAATTTTTTCGGCTGTGCGTGACCGTGATGGAAGGATGTCGCTGTTAAAAATTGACCTTACTACGGGTTCTATGAAAGCATTGCTGCCCTACAGTTACCAGGCCATAGCGTTTCCTTTTGTTTCCAATGATTCGGTTTTTTTTACAGCCTCACGAAAGGGCCTGGACAGGTTAATGATGTGGAAGGACGATGCTGCCACACTGAATACTTTAGCCCAGAAATATACCGGTGTATACCAGGCTGTTCCAACAGGTGGAAATGAATTTGTTTTTTCGGGTTTCTCAGCTTTTGGAAACCGACTGTTCCGCGGACAGTTTGCACCTGAAAGGGTGGAGATGAAGGACTGGCAAGAGGAGGCAAACGACCTCTATGTGGCTGGTGTACTGGATTCCGCTGACGAAACCAAGCTATCCAAGGTTACCGCGGGGCAATATGAAGTGAAAAAATATTCAAAAACAAAAGGACTATTCAACTTCCATAGCTGGAGGCCTTATTATGATCAGCCAGACTGGAGTTTTAGTGTGTACAGTAATAATGTATTGAACACATTTTCGCAGGAGTTGTATTTCCAATACAACGAAAATGAACGTTATTCGAAATTTGGGTATAATGGCACTTACAGTGCCTTGTTTCCCTGGATAAAAGGGGGACTGTCCTACACGATTGATCGCAAAGCACAGGTCAATACTGATCTGGTAACCTGGAATGAGACAAATGCGAATATTGGTTTCAGCATTCCGCTTGATTTCAGTAGCGGGAAGACTTATAAGTTTTTGTCGTTTGGATCAACCATCAATACCCAACGGCTGGATTTCACCAAAAATGCAGCCTTAAAATACCAGAATACAACCATTAACTATTTAGACAACAGTGTATCATGGTCTATCCAGGGTCAACAGGCAAGGCAACAAATATATCCCAGATTTGCCCATACATTATTTGCAAGGTACCGGGGAAGCATAAACGAAGACGAGTATCGTCAATTGCTGATTAATACATCGCTATACATTCCGGGTATCCTAAAGACCCATAGCCTGGTAATCAACGCAGCATATCAGTCGCGCGATACAGCAAATAATTACTTATTCAGCAACAGCTTTCCATTGTCAAGGGGATATCCCGGCCTGAACCTGCCGAGAATGTGGAAATGGGGCGTGAACTATAACCTGCCGCTATTGTATCCGGATAAAGGCTTTGGCCAGATCGTTTATTTTCTTCGTGTAAGGGCGAACTTATTTTATGACCAGTCAACCGTAAAAAGTTTACGGACAGGAACTTCTGTATCACTCCGGTCGGTGGGATCAGAAATATTTTTTGATACACGCTGGTGGAACCAGCAGAATGTAAGCTTTGGATTTCGTTACAGCAGGTTACTGGATGCTGATAAATATATCAACCCCCCGGGTGTTAATCAATGGGAATTTGTTTTGCCGGTTAATCTCATCCCAAGGTAATATTGAACACAGTGTGATCAGGCATATGGCGATCATTCGCAATACAAAAAAAATGGAATAGTATTGTCCTATTGCAATGCTATTTTGAGATCTGGCGCAAGCGTTTTTTTGCCGTTTTTCATGCGAACGATAACATTATTTATCAGTATCGTGTCACCTTTTTTGGCATTATCGATAATACTGGAGCGCCATGGTTCAGATAGCATCGGTGTGTCATAAAAGTCTGAAACCCGGAGGTCTTTGATCGTACTTACCTGTAATGACTCACTGTCTTTGTAGGTACTGAGAAAGATATAATTGATGCGGAACCTGGTTAGGGGATAAAAGCTCCCCTTCTCATCCTTAACAACAATTGCGCTATCCACAATCTTTTTGAACTGTGCTGTGTTGACGTTTCCTTTGGGATAGCCACCCCAGGTGGTACTTAGTTTAGGAGCCTTTTGAGCCGGTTTATTTTTACTGGTCTGGCCAGAAACTGCAGATAAACAAGAACAAGTTATCAGCAGGAGGAAAAGGTTTTTCATATCATTCAGTTAACGTCCAAATTTGAAACCTTATTTTAAAGAAGGTTTGTTAAACTTTATATGCCGTAGTTACTGAAGGTTGACCAGGCTTTCTTCAATCATCCTGATCTTGGATGCTGCATCGGCTTTCTTTTTCTTTTCTATGTCCACTACTTCCGGCTTTGCGTTCTGTACGAACTTCTCATTAGATAATTTCTTTTCTACCGAAATAAGAAATCCTTTCAGGTATTCCAGTTCTTTTTTTAACTCTTCCTTTTGATTGCCCGTATCCATCGGTTGCGCTGTGCGAATGAAAAATTTTTCTTTTCCGGCAACTGCGGGAATGGAATTTGGGATGGATGCCGTAATTATTTCTAATGATGTTGCGTTCACCTGTCGTTGAAGGATATCGCCAATATATTCATAGGCCACTGGTGTTTCTGTTTGCACAAACAGCTCTGCGGTATCGCGTGGTTTAAGTTGTGCTTTATTCATGGCATCACGAACTCCGGTGATCGATTCCTGGAGCAGTTTCCCATAAGCCAGAAAGGGAATGCTGTTATCTGCCATGAATGAATCCATTACATCATATGTGGCTATACAAATGTCGTCGCCGTCTTCCCTTTCTTCCAACTGATGATAAATTTCTTCTGTGATAAAAGGCATGAATGGGTGCAACATCTTCATCAGTTCTTCAAAAAAATCTTTGGTTCGGGTAATTACCATGTTATCCATGAATTCACTTCCATAAGCCGGCTTAACCCATTCAAGGTACCAACTGCAGAAATCATCCCAGATCAGTGTATATAAAGTTTTCAGCGCTTCGCTTAACCTGAACTGTATGTAAAGTTGGTCGAGTTCAGCATTTACCTGTTTTAGCCTGGCTTCAAACCAATGAATGGCAAAATATGATTTCTGGTATCCCTCCGGTGTATAATCAATCATCATGATATCCCTTTCCTCCCACATCTGTACCAGTTTTAGGGCGTTCCATATCTTATTGGAAAAGTTTCTGCCCTGTTCATTGGTAGATTCATCCCAAAGCAAGTCATTTCCCGCCGGAGAAGCGATCATTATTCCAAAGCGTACGGCATCGGCGCCATACCTGTCGATCAATTCTAGCAGGTCAGGCGAATTGCCCAGGCTCTTGCTCATTTTTCTGCCTTCCTTATCCCTCACTATACCGGTGAAGTATACCTGCTCAAAAGGTTTTTTGTGCATATATTCTTCACCCGCCATGATCATCCTGGCAACCCAGAAAAAAATGATTTCAGGAGCAGTAACAAGCGTCTGCGTGGGATAGTAATAGGTGATTTCTTCGTTTCCCGGTTGTGATAATCCATGAAATACTTCGAAAGGCCATAACCATGAAGAGAACCAGGTATCCAACACGTCATCGTCCTGTTTCAGTTCTGCTATCATTCCATCCGGATATTTATCCCGGTATTGTTGCAACGCTTTGTCGGCATTTGCAGCGACATAAATATTTCCGTGGGCATCATACCATGCAGGTATCCTATGTCCCCACCAGAGCTGCCGGCTGATGCACC
>JANMMA010000397.1:0-6823 GCA_031372815.1 Sphingobacteriales bacterium | reverse complement strand
ATCTCGACTATGGAAATGGATGAATTTAAACATTATATGATCGCTGGTTAGATCCGGTCTTTCTGAGAAGTGTTTTACATTATCCCCTGATTTGATCCAGTTTTTCTGAGAGTTTTTTACATTATCGCCTGATTGGATCCGGTTTTTCTGAGAGTTTTTTACATGATGCCTTTGTTTGATCTTGTTTTTCTCATCAGTTGTTCATCCACATATCCCTGGCCTTTATCAAAAAACTTGATCAACAGCATGCCAGCGAGAAACCCGCCAATATGTGCAGCGTAAGCAACGCCGTCGCCTCCACTATGAAGCGAATTAAATCCGCTAAATATCTGGAAGGCGATCCAGAAGCCAAGTGCAACAAGTGCAGGTACGGCCACAATAAATCGCAACAGCAGTACATTGACTTTTCGCTTTGGAAACAATATTATGTATGCACCCATTACACCTGATATGGCGCCTGAAGCACCAAGGCTCGGAATAATGGTGCTCTGCGCCATCATATAGGTTAGCATAACGTGACTAAGAGAGGCAACTATTCCACAGATCATATAAAAAATAAAGTATCGTATGTGTCCGAGACGGTTCTCAATATTGTCTCCAAAGATCCATAGGAATAGCATATTGCCTGCAAGGTGTCCCCATCCGCCATGCATGAACATCGAAGAGATCAGGGTGAGGTATGGATGGATGGGTGTGGGTTGTAATCCCGGAACATTAAATTGCTGTCCTGTATTAGGATCTGAAATAATCTGCGGATCAGTGACGATATCTATCCCCTTAATAATTTCTGCAGGAACAGTTGCAAAAGCGTAAGTGAAATCAATATTGCTTCCCATTCCCTGGAGAAAAATGAATACGGCAATATTGATAGCGATAAATGTGTAATTGACAACAGGAGACAAATGCCGGTCCGTATTATCATCGCTTATGGGAAACATACATGTTATTTAGGTTGAAATTAATGAACTGTGGTGGTTTTCAGTTTATACAGTTATTATTTAGTGATTCATAGCATAAAAAAAGGCTCCACAGATGTGGAGCCTTGCAATATTATAGGTAGATGTGATCAAATTTCATTGAACCTGTCGCGACTTCCGCCACTTTTATTGTAGCCTCCGCCTCCGCCTCCGCCGTTGCCGCCACGGTATCCACCACCGCCTCCGCCACCTTTGTTGTAGCCTCCGCCACCGCCGCTGCCACCGCGGTATCCGCCACCGCCGCCACCGCCACGGTAACCACCACCACCACTACCTCCACCGGAACGTTGTTCCTGCGGACGGGCTTCGTTAACAATGAGCTTTCTGCCCATTACTTCGCTTTCAGCAAGTCCGGCAATAGCTTTGCGTGCGTCTTCATCATTTTCCATTTCAACAAAGCCGAAACCTTTACTACGGCCGGTTACTTTGTCATTGATGATTTTTGCTGAGGTTACGCTTCCAAACTGGGAAAAAAGGTTATTCAGGTCTTCATTGGTAAGACTGAATTGCATGTTGCCTACATAAATGTTCATTTCAAAAAATTTACTGATAAAACATGTGGAACGATTAGGCCTTCAATGCTCTGAGAAGACTGAAAACAAGTAATGCTGCAAAACATCCTGCGCTAACTGCGTCCTTCCTAAAGATAACAGATTTTATATTAACTTATTGTGCACTTTTTAGGGAGTTTTTTGCCAAAATCATGTCCCGCAGTACATTGTCGCGGTGGTAAATATCCTCCCTGAAATTGAGTTTACCCCTGCCGTCTACAAAAGCGGTAAAATATACAATGTATACTGGAACTGTTTTCTTGAGCGTAACATATTGCTCTTTCCCGCTATTCATTGCTTCCCCGATTTTTTCGTCTGTCCAGTTTGCGTCGTCAGCTAGTAAGAAACTGGCCAGTTTTGCAGGTTCGGAGACCCTGATACATCCGTGGCTGAAGGCGCGCCTGTCTTCATTGAATAGAGACTTCGAGGGCGTATCGTGCAGGTACATATCAAAACTGTTGGGAAAGAGGAACTTAACCAGTCCGAGTGAATTGTCCCTTCCCGGTTTCTGTCTTACATTACCGTTATTCCATTCCATATTATGCTTCTGCAGATAGTCGCTATTCCTTTTCATGGCCGGAAGTATTTCCTTGTTGATGATACTTTTGGGAACATTCCAGTAAGGGCTGAATACCACGTATTTCATGTCACCTTTAAATATGGCTGTTTTATTAGTCTCTTTTCCTACTACAACAGGACAGGTCCATAAAAGTGATTTTCCTGAATGCACCAGGAGTTGAAATTGTGGGATGTTTACCACCAGCCATTTCTCTGCGGGTTCATTGGGGATCCAGCGACAGCGCTCCATATTTACCATGATCTGTTCCATTCTTTTAGATAATGGCGCACTCATTTCGCGAATTACCCCAGGCCCTGCAATCCCATCCTGTTTGATGCCAAAGCGTCGTTGAAATTCCGTGACACCGTTATAGAGCACAGAATCAAATATGGGACTTTCATTATCTCCCGGAATATCGCCAGCATAAAATAATTTCTTCCGTATCTGCAAAATGGCAGAAGATGAATCTCCCATCTTATACTTTTTCGCGTCTGCCTTAAAAGCAATCCAGGAATTCTTTTTCTCGATATCATTGTATTCTTTGAGCTTATCGCGTAATAAGAAATACTGCGGAAAAACAATTCTGTTCAGGGATGTGGTATTTCCACTCAGCAGTGAATCAAGTAGTGCGGTATATTCAATTTTCTTCCGGGGGATATACCAGTTCACGGCTTTCGAATCTTCTTCCGGGATACCTGTCAGCACTTTTCTGGCATACACCAAGTATTGCCCGGTGATCATAAGTTCCCTGTGAAGCATGGAATCACGACGTTGGTCTTCCATCAATTTCGTGTATGCGTCGGGGTAAGGGATGTCGGTGGGAAGCCCGTTTTGGTCGATATGAAAAACGAAATTATATAGGATGGTGGATTGTTCGATTGGACTACCATCGGGTTGATGCCAGGCATAAGCGTATTTTCTGGCCGAATAAAACTTCAGGTAGTCGTCACCGTATACTTTAAACTGTGTATATGTGTTGAGGAAATCGGGTATGTCAGAACTGTCGAACCGGAGGATGGTTTGTGTGCTAAAGTTACCTGCCAGCGCTTTTGCGGGGACGCTGTCAATGGGAATGGTGTCGCTATTTTTCTTTGATGCGGTGTTGGATTGTCCGTTCTGGCAGGAAAAAAAGAATGGAAGCAGGAGGATAACGAAGAATTTCATGTCGCGAAAATAAAAAAACCTTCCTGCAGTTGCGGGAAGGTTTTACATATTTGTCGGAAAGATTATTCACCAACTACTTCAAGTTCAACTTCCGTTTCATTGCCGTTGCCGAAATCGACTTTGGCTTTGAACGTGCCGAGTTCCTTGATTTCATCGAGGATGTGAATCTTCCTGCGGTCGATCTCATAACCTTTTTGTTCGCGGATAGCACGGGCGATCTGAACAGAAGTAACGCTACCGAAGATTTTGCCTGAAGTACCCGTTTTAGCGCCGATTTTCACTGCGCCGTCTTTGAGTTTTTCAATAACCTTGTTCACTTCAGCGAGCAGTTTGGCTTCTTTCTTGGCTTGTTGCTTCAGTTTTTCCTGCAATTGCTGCATGTTAGAAGGAGAAGCTTCGATGGCCAACTTTTCCGGGATCAGAAAATTTCTTGCGTAACCGTTTCTCACGTTTACCACTTCATGGGCACCGCCGAGATTATTTACGTCTTGAATTAAAATTACTTGCATAGCTTCCTCCTTACTTTAACAGGTCAGTTACATACGGCAATATCGCCATCTGGCGGGCACGCTTGATGGCCTCAGACACTTTACGCTGGTACTTCAAAGAATTACCGCTTAAGCGACGGGGCAGCAACTTACCCTGATCGTTCAGGAATTTCTTCAGGAATTCTGCATCCTTGTAGTCAATATACCTGATGCCATACTTTTTGAAGCGACAGAATTTCTTCTTGGGCTTCTCCGTTTTAATGGCGGTCAGGTACTTGATTTCATTTGCTTTTGCCATGGTTTATCCCTCCACTGCTTTTTCGATTCCTGTAGGTACGCCACTTCTCTTTTTAGTGTTATACTCGACGGCGTATTTATCGAGTTTAGTAACCATGTGACGCAATATTTGCTCGTCACGGAGAATCTGAATTTTCAGTTTCTCATTAATGTCGGATGGCGCATTGTATTCCATGACCCAGTAAAGACCAGTGGTCTTTTTCTGAACCGGATACGCCAGTGATCGTAGCCCCCAGGGATTCTGGTGCACAATCGATCCACCGTTTGCAACGATGAAGTCGACGTACTTTTTCTGAGCGAGTTTATAATCCTCATCACTCAGAACAGGAGTAAAGATCACCATCAATTCATAATTCTGCATTTTCCTGTATTTGATTAAATAATTGAAATGGGGTGCGAAGGTAGGGGAAATGGCTGAAAATCTTTGGATTTTCAGCCATTTCCCCTGCCATTGGCGAATTACCGGATTAACGCATTGGCGAATTTATGGGTTTAGGCTCCCCAGAAGCCAGTCTATCGACCTCTAGAAGCCAATCCGCGAATCCGCCAATCCGCCAACTCGCCAATGCGTTAATCCGCCAATCCGCCAATCCGCCAACTCGCCAATTCGCCAACTCGCCAATGCTCCTGCGTCAATTTGTCGGTTTCCATTGGCTTGGCACTTCATTTGACCAAAGCAAGCCAGCAAATCTTTATTTTATGCAAAAAGGTCAGATCCGGGTTCAGACAGAGAACATTTTCCCCATCATCAAGAAATTCCTCTACAGCGATCATGAGATATTTCTGAGGGAATTGATTTCCAATGCCGTAGACGCCACTCAAAAGCTGAAAACCCTTTCGTCCACCGGTGAAGCCAAGGGTGAACTGGGCGACCTTAGGATAGATATTACCCTCGACACTGAAAAAAAGACGCTGACCATTGGGGACCGTGGTATCGGAATGACAGAAGAGGAGGTGGATCGTTACCTTAACCAGGTAGCGTTTTCCAGTGCTGAGGAATTCCTGGAAAAGTATAAAGGTCAGGCTGAAGCCAGTATCATAGGTCATTTTGGCCTGGGCTTTTACAGTGCTTTTATGGTGAGTTCCGAAGTTGAAGTGGTCACCAAATCTTACAGAGAAAACGCTGAGCCTGTTAAATGGGTTTGCGACGGAAGTCCGGAGTACAGCATTGAGCCAGCTGAAAAGGAATCTCGTGGAACCGATATCATTTTACACATCAATGAAGAGAGTGAAGAATTTTTGGAAGAACACAGGATCGAATCCATTCTCGAAAAATTCTGCCGGTTCCTTCCGGTGCCCATATATTTTAAAGATAAGCAGATCAATAACCCAAATCCTGCATGGAAGAAGAAACCATCAGAATTAAGCACCCAGGATTACCAGGATTTTTATAAAGAATTATACGCTTATAACGAAACACCGCTTTTCTGGATACACCTGAATGTTGATTATCCGTTTAACCTTACAGGTATCTTATATTTCCCACGGATCAAACAGAGTTATGAGATCCAGAAAGATAAGATCCAACTTTACAGTAACCAGGTATTTGTAACAGATGAAGTAAAAGATATTGTTCCTGAGTTCCTTATGCTGCTGCATGGCGTGATTGATTCTCCCGACATACCGTTGAACGTTAGCCGAAGTTATTTGCAAGGTGATCCAAATGTCAGAAAAATTAATAGCCATATTACACGTAAGGTGGCAGATAAACTGGACGAGATATTCCGCACAGACCGCAAAGAGTTTGAAGACAAGTGGGATAGCCTCGGACTATTTGTTAAGTACGGTATGATGACCGACGATAAATTCCTCGAAAAAGCAAATGCCTTCCACATATTTAAAGATGCACTGGAAGATAAATACTACACACAGGAAGAGTACCGCACTGCTGCAGAAGGTCTGCAGAAAAATAAGGATGGCAAACTGGTCATATTGTACACTACCGATCCTATTCAGCAAGATGCTTATATCCGGGCCGCCATCAACAAGGGGTATAAGGTCGTGAAAATGGAGACCCTCGTAGATGCAGCATTCCTCAACCAAATGGAATTGAAGTGGGATAGCGTACACTTTACCAGGGTAGATGCCGATATCACGGAAAATCTCGTTGATAAGCAGGAAGCTTCCGATAGTGTGCTTTCAAAGGATGAGGAATCTAAACTGAAAGACTTGTTCGGTGTCCAGATACCTGAATCGCATGTGACTGTTGATATCAAAGGTCTGGGGACAGATACTGCGCCCGTGATCGCCACCCGGCCGGAATTCATGCGCAGAATGAAAGATATGGCAGCCATCAGTGGACCGGGTGCATCTTTCTATGCAAATATGCCGGATGAAGTTACACTGACGGTAAATGGAAATCATCCTGCTATTCAGACAGTCTTGAAGGAGGATGATGAAGCAAGGCAGAAAAAACTCGTACGCAACCTGGCCGACCTCGCATTATTGTCACAGGGAATGCTCAAAGGAAACGACCTAACGGCCTTCATTAACCGAAATGTTGAACTGATGAGTTGATCGCTGGCGCGATTGCGTATTGCGGATTGCGCATTACGAATTAGGCCTTCAATTGTACTGATCTCTTGCTGGAAACCAGATTGAACATTCGCTGGACGAAGTCTTGGATTGTGTTGCGCAATCCGTAATTCGCAATCCGTAATTCGTAATTATTTTACGTCAATCACTTTCACCTGCAACGTACTGTTTCCCTGCCATTCATTTTTGTCAATGGTGAATGCCATGTCAAAGGGTTGTCCATTTTCAATGATGGCGTATTTTGAAGCCAGG
>JANMMA010000373.1:0-11908 GCA_031372815.1 Sphingobacteriales bacterium | reverse complement strand
GCCTCATGAACTATGCGGATATCAAACTTGGTACATGGTATCCTGAAGGCGGGATGTATAGTGTAGTACAGGCAATGCATGACCTGGCCTTATCCCTCGGCGTAAAATTTCATTACAACCCTGACGTTACTGAACTGGCCATGGAGAAAAATGTCATAAAAAAGGTGATGTGTTCGAACGGGCAGGAGTTTGAAGCTGATGTGGTTATTGGCGGGGCCGACTATCATTTCATAGAAACCAAATTGTTGCCCAGGCAATTCAGGTCATATTCTGACAAATATTGGGACAATCGCCTCATGGCGCCAGGCAGCCTTCTTTATTATATCGGTATCAATCAACGCATTGATGATATGCTTCACCATACGCTGTTCTTTGATGTACCATTTGAGGCCCACGCGAGGGATATTTATGTATCAAAGCAATGGCCTAAAGAACCTTTGTTCTACTTAAGTGTTTCATCTGTGACAGACCCGAAAGTGGCTCCTGAAGGATGTGAAAATCTTGTATTTTTGATACCCGTAGCGGCAGGTCTCGAGGGGGATACAGAAGCGTTGAGATTGAAGTACCTGGATATTATTCTCGAAAGATTCAAGGCACACACCGGACACGATATTAAGGAGCATATCGTATATTGTAAAACGTACGCACATCGTGATTTTATCAGTGATTACAATGCCTTCAAAGGCAATGCGTACGGCCTGGCAAACACCCTGATGCAAACAGCTATCTTGAAACCAAGCTGCAAGAGCAAAAAGGTTAGTAACCTGTTTTATACCGGTCAGTTAACCGTGCCCGGCCCCGGCGTACCCCCCAGCCTGATCAGCGGAGAAGTAGTATCAGGTGAAGTGGTGAAACACTTTAGTTAAATGCTTATCATTGATCTTAATAAAATATATTAATATTAGGCAACGGACCATCAAACTGAAACTCAATAAAGCCGGATAAGGTATGATGAATATTTTCCATGAAGTCAGCCAGGAGTGCAGCCGCATTACTACCGAGAAGTACAGTACTTCGTTCAGTAGTGCCATTCGCCTGTTACACGGAGATCTGAGGACCCCTATATATAACATTTACGGGTTTGTACGGTTTGCTGACGAGATCGTGGATACTTTTCATGACCACGCCAAAAACGAATTGCTTGCGGAGTTTAAAAAGGAAACTTATGCCGCAATAGAAAGAGGAATCAGCCTTAATCCTATCCTCCACAGTTTCCAGATTACGGTAAATCGATACAATATTGATCATAGGCTGATTGAAGCGTTTTTCAAAAGCATGGAATTCGACCTGTCGAAGCAGGCTTATGACGCCGAAGGATATACGGAATATATCTACGGCAGTGCAGAAGTGGTTGGACTGATGTGCCTCTATGTTTTCTGCGAAGGAGACAAAACAGCATACGATGAACTCATGCCAAATGCACGTTCGCTCGGTGCGGCGTTTCAAAAAGTGAACTTCCTGCGTGACTTAAAAAATGATTTTCTTCACCTCAACCGGGTTTATTTCCCCGGCGTAGACTTTTCCAATTTTACCTCCCGGATGAAGAACGAGATCGAAGAAGATATTGCCGCTGATTTCAGGCACGCTTATGAAGGGATCATCAAGCTACCATTAAAAGCAAGGTTTGGGGTATACGTGGCCTATAAATATTACCTGAGCCTGTTTAAAAAAATAAAACAGATGCAACCCCAGCGAATATTAGAGGAGCGGGTGCGCATTCCGAATTATGAAAAAGCCTGGGTTGCGGCAAAAGCTATGGTGCGTACCCAGCTCAATATACTCTAACCTCTCGCAAAAGCGCTGACATCGAACCTCATTTACTATTTTTGACCGATGAAGATGGAAGAAGTCATACTGGTGAACGAAGCAGATGAGGAAATTGGTACGATGGAGAAAATGGAAGTCCATCACAAAGCTTTACTTCATCGTGCTTTTAGTGTTTTTTTATTCAATTCGAACGGACAAATGCTTCTTCAACAAAGGGCACTTTGTAAATACCACAGCGGCGGACTATGGACCAATGCCTGTTGCAGCCATCCACGTCCGGGTGAAACCGTTGAGTCAGCAGCCATCCGCAGAACGATGGAAGAACTTGGAATATCCCCCGACCTGAAAAAAGCTTTCTCATTTACCTATCGTGCTGATTTTGATAATGGACTAACAGAACATGAATTTGACCATGTGTTTGTAGGACGATACGACGGCGATATTAGTCCGGATCCCGCGGAAGTCAGTGACACGAAGTACCTGGATTTATCGGAGATCAGAGAGGAACTTCAAACCAACCCTGCCCTGTACACCGAGTGGTTTAAAATAGCTTTTCAACAGGTGGAAGACCATATGCAATTACCGGATTGGCGTATTGATGCGATTTCACCCGTATGAACCACAAAAAAGCTATTGTTATCGGCGCCGGTATTGGCGGACTCGCCGTGGCCATCCGTCTTGCAGTGAAAGGATATGAAGTGAGTGTCTACGAGCGGAGTGAATCTGCGGGGGGCAAACTCTCACTCTTCAACAAAGACGGATTTGTATTTGATGCCGGACCGTCTCTTTTTACCCAGCCCCGGAATATCGAAGAGCTTTTTACCCTTGCGGGTGAGCCCATTGAAGAATATTTTCATTTTCAGTCGCTCCCTGTCGCCTGCAATTATTTCTTTGAAAATGGCAAAGAAGTAAAAGCATACACTGACAAACGTAAATACAGCCAGGAACTGCAGGACGTGTTAGGAGAAAATCCGCAGTCTGTTATTGATTATTTGTCGGACGCTGAAAAAGCCTATAACGCCATTGGTCATGTTTTTCTTGACCATTCGCTCCACCGTTCATCAACCTGGATCAATAAAAGGTTACTACCCGCTATTGCAGCTACACGTATACGTTACCTTACACAAACCCTTCACGAGTATAACAGGAAACATTTCAGTGCGGAGGAAACGGTTCAGATTTTTGACAGGTTTGCCACCTATAACGGGAGTAATCCATATAGCGCGCCGGCTATGTTGAGTATGATTCCTCACCTGGAACAGAACGAGGGAACCTTTTATCCTGAAGGTGGGATGATTAGTATTCCATCAGCCTTATATAAACTTGCCTTAAAAAAAGGCGTAGCGTTTTTCTTTAATTCTACGGTAGATGAGATCCTTCACAATGGAGGACGGGTAGATGGAATAATGGTGGATGGAAAAAAAGTATTTGCGAACGCGGTGATCAGTAACGCTGATGTTTATTATGTGTATCGAAATCTTTTGAAAGATGAGGACCGTGCCGAACAGGTATTAAAAAGAGAACGAAGCAGTAGTGCATTGATTTTTTACTGGGGAATGAAAAAGGAATATCCGCGCCTTGGATTGCATAATATTTTTTTTACAAAAAACTATCAACGGGAATTCGAGCACCTTTTTCGAAGCAAGACGCTGTACGATGATCCTACCATTTATATCAACATCACCTCAAAAATGGAAAAAGATCATTGTCCGCCTGGAACCGAAAACTGGTTTGTGATGGTGAATGCGCCTGCCAATCACGGACAAGACTGGGACGTTATACAGCAAGATGCCCGGAAATCTGTTATCAGCAAGCTCAATCGAATATTGGGAGAAGATATTGCCCAAAACATCCAGGCGGAGTTTGTCCTCGATCCGAAAGGCATTGAGGCGAATACGCTTTCCCATCTTGGATCACTCTATGGTACCAGCTCAAACTCGCCATGGGCGGCATTTTTGAGGCACCCGAACTTC
Organism: Sphingobacteriales bacterium; assembly: GCA_031372815.1. Lineage (GTDB taxonomy): Bacteria > Bacteroidota > Bacteroidia > Chitinophagales > Chitinophagaceae > Pollutibacter. The sequence continues at coordinate 8,168 of JANMMA010000373.1, read as the reverse complement.
TCCCGTCATATCCGCGGACTCTATTTTACCGGTGGCAGTGTGCATCCAGGCGGAGGTATTCCCTTATGTTTGAAAAGTGCAAAGATTGTAGCGGAGCTTTGCTGATAGGGAACAATAGATAGTAAACGGTCTTCCAGACTAATAAATGTTGCAATTCACATGAGCATATTTTACATTATTTCAGCACTGATCGTCCTGTCAGCCGTACCATAGGTAAATTTGCAAAAGGTCGATCGGCCTAATATCTTTCAACGTAATAAGAGGAAGAACAATGCTTGAATGACCAATAGATTGATGGCAAACTGGTGATGCCTGAGGTTGGTTTTGCGGAAAAGAAACAGGATAACAACACTTACGAGGAACCAGGATATATAGTTCATTACAGGAACTTCACCGTTCTGCCAGGTCCAGAAGCCTAACTTCACTGCTGCAGGTTCCATAATAAAGTCAAAAATTGTTGCCAGGATTGCGCCGTCAATAATGACAGAAGATCCCAGCCACTTACTGAAAGCAACGTGACGGCGTGCTGCATAGGCTGGTGATAACATGTTTCTGAGCTGGTTGGCAAGCATTCCACTGGCATAAACAACAATAAACCAGTAGATGCCAATCAGCAACGGCACACCATTGATCCTGAAACCCAGTATATTTCCATAGTGATATTGACCAAAAAGGAAGCCTGTCTTGACACCAATCATTTCTGAACCAATACCAACCAGGAAAGCCCCTGAAAAAAACCAGTACACTGACGGTTTTTTCTCCGGCAGGGTCCAGATCAGTAGGAAAAACATGACCAACAGGTTGAACGGGGTCAGCATCAGGAACCAGTCGCGCCGCCACAATAGCATCCCCAGGGCACCGGTCAGGTGCATGACCAATGCCAGCACGGTGGCGGTCAACGTTCTGTTGATAGTACCGGCCTTTGTAGCTAATTTGATATTCCAGTGAGCGAGCATCAGAATTTATAACCTTTCAGCCTTATAAAAGTTCATAAAATTAGCACCTAAAATGGGAAACGTGCAGCCACTGGACACAAACTCAATCCAGTCTTCATTTTGGCAGAACATTTTGAATAAACAAGACCGGTTAAGTTAAAAGGAGATCAGGTCTTTAGGGGCTATCTTTGTGATAATGCCAAATGAATTTATAGTTACCCTATTGAGTGCAATTTGCCAGATGGACGATGAACTCCTGTCGGTCTGGAAAATGGATGAGTTGACATTGGTGTTCAGCAATGAAGCATTTCAGACAACATTTGGTAAAGAGGCCAATAAGGGTCTTGGTTTTTATGACTCAGCCAGGTTGATCCTTAAAGAAGAGCCAGAGGGTGAATTCCTTGAAAAGGTATTGAATGATCTCAAAAAACAGGGTTCGCTGAGCTTTGAGACTACTTTCCGCAGTGAATCCGGACATGAGTTTTTCGGTAAACTGAACCTCGTCACTTTTGAACACCATCATGAACAGTTTATTCTGCAGCGGATCATTGATGTAAATGAACTCCACCAAGCGATAGCCGTCATCGAACAAGAAAAACAAAGGTTCGAAGCACTGTTTCATTTTGCTACGATGGCTATTGTTGTCGCTGACAAGAAAGGCGAAATTATCCTGGCCAATGAGTTCGCGAAGAACTTATTTGGATATGGGGATGAGTTAATGGGTCAACAGATTGAGGTGTTAATACCCCGCCGGTTTCACCATAAACACGTTAAATATAGGGAGGGGTATAATCTTCATCCTACAAAAAGGTCGATGGGTGAAGGATACAATCTATCCGGATCTCGTAAGGACGGCTCAGAATTTCCTGTTGAGGTAAGCCTCGGTCACTACAACCTGAATGAGAAGACATATTCGATCGCTTTTATTATCGACATTTCCAGAAGGCGGGAAATTGAAGAAACCATGTTATCACAGCATGATGAACTGGAAAGGATCAACTCAGAAATAGAGCAGATGAATGATGAGTTGGAAGAAAAAGTTGTGAAAAGAACTGTTGAGCTACAGGATACACTTGAAGAACTCGAAGTCTCTAAAGCGGAATTGGAAGCAGCATTGGATAAGGAAAAAGAGCTGAGCGACCTCAAGAGTCGTTTTGTATCCATGGCGTCCCACGAATTCAGAACACCCTTGAGCACCATATTATCATCAGCATCATTGGTGGCAAAATACACCCATACCGAAGAACAGGATAAAAGGGATAAACACATACAGCGTATCAGGTCAGCGGTAAGTAACCTGACTGATATCCTGAATGAATTCTTGTCGATCGGACGTATAGAGGAGGGAAGGGTTCAGGCTAATTTCTCTGATTTTAATATGAAAGAGCAGATCCAATTGGTCTGTAGTGAAATGCAACCCATTTTAAGACCGGGCCAGCGCGTGATATATAGGCATAAGGGCAATACAAATGTGTACCTTGACCTTTCCTTATTAAGGAATGTGATCATTAACCTGGTATCGAATGCCATCAAGTTTTCATCAGAAAACTCACAGATTGATGTAATGGGAGATGTAAATGACAAAAACATTTTAATTTCCGTTCAGGATCACGGACTGGGAATACCTGATGATGATAAAAAGCATTTGTTTGAAAGGTTTTTCAGGGCGAAAAATGTGACCAATATACAGGGAACCGGGCTGGGCCTGCACATTGTTTCCAAATACGTGGAACTGATGAACGGCACAATAGAGGTGCACAGCGAATTAGAAAAAGGAACTCAATTCAACATACAATTTCCATATGAGCAAAATACTGCTGATCGAAGATAACAACGACGTAAGGGAAAATACTGCAGAGATCCTTGAATTGGCGAACTACCAGGTCATTACCGCAGAAAACGGTAAGATAGGGGTGGAGAAAGCCTTACAGGAGAAACCGGATCTTATTATTTGTGATATTATGATGCCTGTACTCGACGGTTATGGCGTTTTACACCTGATCAATAAGAATGAAGACTTGAAACACCTTCCCTTTATATTCCTCACTGCGAAAGCAGAGCGTGGGGATTTCAGGAGGGGAATGGAAATGGGTGCAGATGATTATATTACCAAGCCATTTACAGATATCGAACTGCTAAACTCAATAGAAAGCCGGCTGAAGAAAGTCGAGTTACTGAAGAAGAATTATTCCGTCGATTTGAAAGGGGTACATGAATTTATGCATGACCTTGGTAAAGCTGATGCATTAAAAAATCTTTCTGAGGGAAGGAATATTAACCACTACAAGAAAAAGCAGATCATATACTCTGAAGGAAACCATCCGGGCAAAATGTATTTTGTCCAGAAAGGCAAAGTGAAAACCTTCAAGTCTAATGATGACGGTAAAGAATTAACGGTTGGACTGTTCAGTGAAGGAGAATTTTTTGGGTATGTGGCGCTGCTGGAAAACGCGGTATATAAAGACACTGCAGAAGCCATGGAGGATACGGAAATAGCCCTTATTCCCAGGGATGATTTTGAACTGCTGATCAATAATAATCCCGAGGTTACGCGGAAATTTATCCGCTTGCTGGCGCACAATGTGGTTGAAAAAGAAGAGCAGTTGCTGGGCCTTGCATACAATTCACTGAGGAAGCGTGTAGCTGATGCACTCATCACGCTGGAGAAAAAGTATAAGAAGAACAACGACGAACAATTTTCTATTCACATTTCTCGGGAAGACCTGGCAAATATCGCCGGGACCGCTACTGAATCGCTGATCAGGACCCTTAGTGATTTCCGCGGCGAAAAACTTATCGATATTAAAGATGGAAACATCATTATCCTGAATGAGAAAAAACTGGTGTCAATGTTGAACTGATTTCTTCGAAATCATTTCAACTTTGACACAATTGGAAAGTTGGGAAGTTTGAAAAATTTGGAAGTCAAAATGAGGGAATAAAGATCTTTGGTACCGACTCCTTCATGTCTAAGTAAGTGTGTTGTAGAATTTCACACTTCACAAATCTCCCAACTTCCCAATTTCCCCTACGTTTTTCCCCACGGTCTTTTGTTCAGGTAATCCTGGAATTCATTTCTAAGTGTGGTGAAATCTTTTTCCAGGTATATCATATGCTCTCTGAGATTCGACTGCCGTTCAGCATATCTCTCTTCCATACTTCCAGATAATGTATTCATGCGAATAACATTGTTTTTCAACGTCCTCAGCTGCTCATTAACGTCGTGTTTCAATTCGTCAATAAATTCGTCTTTGATGATGAACTGGTTTTGGAAATGTTCAGCCTGCGCAAGAAAGTATTTATCCGAAGTTTTGTCTACCACTTCTGATAGCCTGTTCTTCAAATAATTATTTTCCTGCTTGAAAAAATCAAGCGATCGCGCCCACATCGTCATTTCATGCTGGTACTGATCCATTATATCTATTATAGTGCTCACTGTTTTCTTCATTACACGGATGTTAAAAAAGCCCTGCTGCAGCTCTCTTACAACAGGGCTATAAATCCCTTTCGGGAGATCTGCTCTTCAAGCAGATTCTGCCTTCTTTAAAGAAGCATTTCAAGCATTTACGCTACAAATCTATTTTTACTGAGGACCTTTTTCTATAACAGCGATCAGTCTAAAAAATGAGTTTAGTCATTTGGGGCAATCAACTGCCATAGATGAACTAACGCCGAGTTTAGGGCTCAGGTAAGGTATTCCGAGGTTCAGTCCCCTCATTATTAATAGTATCGCCATGATCATCATCATAGCAGGATAGATCTTCCGGGCGTTAATCCTGACCGACTGTTTCATTAGCCCGCCAAAAAAACTAATCGTCCACATTGCAGGCAAGGTTCCAGCACCAAAAACTGCCATAAACAATGCCCCTTTAAGGGCATCTCCGGTAGCAATTGAGGCTGCCAATGCCAGGTACACCATGCTGCAAGGCAACAGGCCATTTAGTATACCAATCGCATACAGTGAGCCCGGATTGCCTTTGTAAAGCAGCTTCGCTAGCCTTTGCCTTAAAGCCGTCATAAATTGATTATTCCATTGTGCCAACGGGTTTTTTCCCGTTATTAAACGGGGAATCACTAAAGTGAGTAAAATCAAAACGCCTAGTGCAATAGATAACTTTTGCTGCCATCCAAATAGTGCGAAGCTTCTGCCCACAAGTCCAAAAAAGAAACCCTGTAAAGCATAAGTCGACATCCTTCCAAGATTGTACAAAAGTGAACCGGTAAAACGGCTGCGGTTATCGGTTTTGAGCGGTAAAGCCATGGCTAAAGGTCCGCACATACCGATACAATGCAGGCTGCTTATCGCTCCAAGTATCAACGCCGTTATGACGATCTGTGCATTCATTTTATGGTTGATGTCAATGTTTACTGTATGAAAAAATCCTGTTCAAAATAATACTTCTTTCCTTCCGACTGCCAGCTAACCTTCAGTGTATGTGCTCCTTTATTGTTTTCCGGAATGGTAATTTTCATAGCATTTTCATAGCATTTTCAGAAACGTTTATATTTCTGAGAATGTCTTTCTTTTCGTCTGCCGGACAGTACACCAACACTTCACCAGTCAATTTTTTTCCTGCAAATTCCGCGGGAAAATTGATCGTCATTAACCCCTGTTTCACTGCGTACTGAACTGGTGCCGATAGTGCTGAAGCCCGCCCTTTCTCGTCTATTTTTTCCTGAAATTTGATCTCTTCATTATAATAGTCTGCCGTTACCAGGTCAACTTTTTGCTGGCTCGAAAGTACCACCATGTACACAATGCCGGCAACAAAAACCAGATAAAAGCCTGCTATTTTATGACCCCAGTTGATTTTCATACAAAATTTAATTAAAGTGCAGGCCCCATCAAAGTGGTTCCCGAGTTTTTTAAAGTGCAGGCCCCATGAACGTGGTACCCGCCGTTTTTATTTTTTTATTTCGCTCGTAAACACCAATGTTAATCGGTGTCTTCCTTTGTTTTATTTCTTTCGGGTCAATTTTAATAATAAATGTTCCTGTTTTGTATCCCTCTTTCTCTACATTGAATGCCTGTCCAACGATTTGTATTTCTCCCTGTATGCCTTCCAGTTTAAGGTCTATGGGAATGTCTTTTCTTGTTTTATTAGCCAGTTTAATAGTATAAACATTTCCAATTCGTCCATCCTGAAGTGTCTGGTACACGGTTCCGGAAACACGTAAAACAGTAACGTCAACATCTTCCCTGCTAACCAACATAAAGGCCAGTGCAGCTAGTAATACAGCCAGCACTGCGGAATAGGCAACAATCCGTGCATTGATCTTTGTCTTAATACCACTGGCAATATTAGCGTCAGAAGCAAAACGGATAAGGCCTGTGGGCTTTTTAACACTGGTCATGATGTCATCGCATGCGTCAATGCAGGCAGTGCAATTCACGCATTCGAGCTGGGTGCCATTACGGATGTCGATACCTGTGGGGCAGACCCTGACACAGGCTGCGCAGTCAATGCAATCACCTTGAGGAGACACTTCTTCTACTGCTTTTTTCATCTTACCCCTTGGCTCACCGCGTAAATAGTCATAGGCAACTACAATGGAATTTTTGTCGAGCAATACCCCCTGCAGCCTGCCATACGGGCAAACCACGATGCAAACCTGTTCACGGAACCAGTAGTAAACAAAGAAGAAGATGGCTGCAAATCCGAGCAGTGTAACAAAGGTTCCGAAGTGCGGACCTATACCTTCGTGGATATATCTTTTTACTTCATCCATTCCGATCAGGTAGGCCATAAAAAAGTTGGCGATGAGGAATGACATTGCGTAAAACACCACAATTTTAGTTAGCCTTTTCCTGATCTTCTCGGCATTCCAGGGCATTTCACGAAGATGTTTTTGCTTTGTTGAATCACCATCGATCCAATACTCTATTTTGCGAAAAACCATTTCCATAAAAATGGTTTGAGGGCAGGCCCATCCACAAAAAACCCTTCCGAAAACAACCGTGAACAGAATGATGAAAACCATAAAGGTCAGCATCCCCAAAGCAAAAATGAAAAAGTCCTGCGGTCCGAAAATCTGTCCGAAGAAAATAAATTTCCTGCCGAGCACATTGAACATGAAGATGGGCTCACCTTCAATTTTTATAAAGGGCAAGGTGAAAAACAAGGCCAGGTATACGAGGCTTGTAATAGTCCTTATGTTATACAGCCTTCCGGAGGGTTGCTTTGGATGCAGGTATTTGCGGTGACCGGTTTTGTCAATGGTGGCCACTGAATCACGGAAAGTCTGATCAAGTTTTATTTCTTTTTCTGTTTGCACTGTTCTTCAATAATGTGCAAATACGAAACTGGTTTATAGATTCGATTTGCTTTGACGAAATAAGTCAGTTGATCTCTTCCAGAATGGCCATATAGCACATTTACCAAATTTTCCAATTTTCCAATTTTCAAAGAATAATGCCCAGCATTATTCTTTGAACAGGTCTCCCTGAGGGGTCTTTGGATTTGCGGGTTTTGTGCCTTTCAATGACTTCACAAAACTCGACAGTTCTTTTATCTGAACGGGGTTGAACATAGACTGCCATGATTGCATTCCTTTTTCAGGATAGCCCAGTTTGATGGTTTTGTAGATGTCATTCATCGCGCCACCATGAATCCAGTATTCATCGGTCAGGTTAGGACCGATACCACCTTCACCACCTTGTCCATGGCATGCAATGCACGATTGCAGGTATATTTTTTTACCTTCAGCAATACCTGCAGCATCAGCTATCACCACATTGTTTTCATCCATCAGGTTTTTGGTTTTTGCTTTGTAAGCTTCTTCAACCAATTTGCCTTCTTCCATCTGCGCAGCATATTCCTGTTCGGGGTTTTTGCCAATGCCAAGCACATGGAAATTCATCATATATATTACTGCAACAACAAGCGTAAAATAGAATCCATATTTCCACCATGGAGGTAACGCATTGTCGAGTTCTTTGATGCCATCATAGTCGTGGTCAAGTAATATGTCCGATTCTTTTTCAACGGGTACGGCACGGGTCATCCACTGCTTGTCGATATTTTTCCACCACAGCATTAGTCTGGAAGATTCAAAAGACGCCCCAGATTCTACATCGGCAATACCCCTCAGTTCGCGATACATTCTGCGCGACATGAATGCCAGGAAAAGGATCACCAATACTTCAATAAAAATCACTGCCGCCAGGGCCCAGAATTCAATGAAGTTCAGCCCTCCGTAATTGCTTATGGTAGATACTGCGGGTGCAGCTTC
>JANMMA010000329.1:0-9520 GCA_031372815.1 Sphingobacteriales bacterium | reverse complement strand
GAGCAGCCGCAGGAACAGTACCAGATGCGCACGACCCATCCCTGCGCCATGCGCCCACTATGCTAACAACTGATCTGGCTTTGCGTGTCGATCCCATATATGAGCCCATTTCAAGGCGTTTCTTCGAAAATCCGGAAGAATTAGCCGATGCTTTCGCAAGAGCATGGTTTAAGTTAACGCACCGTGATATGGGTCCTAAGTCGCGCTACCTTGGCCCCGAAGTACCCAAAGAAGAATTAATATGGCAGGATCCCATCCCTGCAGTTGACCATGAACTTGTAAATGAACAAGACATCTCCCTATTGAAAGAGAAGATACTGTCATCCGGACTTTCGGTTTCTCAACTCGTTGCTACCGCCTGGGCTTCTGCCTCAACATATCGTGGTTCTGATAAACGTGGTGGAGCTGATGGTGCCCGCATCCGCCTTGCTCCCCAGATGTTTTGGGAAGTAAATAATCCCGTGCAGCTTGTTTCGGTATTACATGCCCTTGAAGGAATACAGGTCGCATTCAATAATCTTCAGTCGGGTCAGAAGAAGATTTCCATTGCAGACCTTATTGTCCTGGCAGGTTGTGCAGGTATCGAAGCAGCAGCAAAGAAAGCAGGCCATGATATAAAAGTTCCGTTTACTCCCGGAAGGGCTGATGCTTCACAGGAACAAACTGATGTGGCTTCCTTCGCCGTTCTGGAACCAGCGGCTGATGGATTCCGCAATTATGTCAAGGGCAGGCACAAAGCCGCAGCAGAGGAAATGTTAATTGATAAAGCGCAATTAATGACCCTTACCGCACCTGAAATGACCGTTCTTGTCGGTGGCATGCGTGTACTTAATACAAACTTTGACGGATCCATGAATGGCGTTTTGACAAAACGCGCTGAATTATTAACGAACGATTTCTTTGTTAACCTTCTGGATTTAAAAACCACATGGAAAGCAACTTCAGATGCCCAGACACTATTTGAAGGACGTGACCGTTCAACAGGCGAACTAAAGTGGACGGCTACCCGCACTGACCTCATTTTTGGTTCTAATTCAGAACTCAGGGCAATCGCTGAAGTATATGGATGCAGCGATGGTCAGCAGAAGTTCGTAAAGGATTTTGTAGCAGCCTGGACTAAGGTGATGAACCTTGGCCGTTTTTAGTTTCCTGTCAGGCCTTTTTGTTTCATGAGTTTATAGATCTCTGCAAGTTCTGCAGAGACACCTTCAGTCAGGTTAATGGCCCCGTTTTCTGTGATCAACACCGTATCCTCAAGGCGCATATGTCTTTTGGATACGGGATCGTCGAGGACAGGTTCTACATTAAATACCATTCCCGGTTTCAGTAAGCTGCTGTCATCCCTGTTTCCTACATCATGTACGCTCATGCCAGTAAAATGGCCGATATAACCATTCCAGGAGAGTTCCTTGTCGGCATAACCATTCTTCTTATAAACTTCATAAGCGATCGCCCTTAGTGCACCAAATGAAACTCCTGGCTTCATCGCTTTGATGATGGCATTTCTTGCTTCCAAAATACACAGGTACATTTTTTCTTCCTGTGCTGTAAATTTCCCGGAGGCCGGCCATACACGGGTAACATCCGATGCGTAATAATTGTAATTACATCCATAGTCCATAAGGATAAAATCTTCCTTTTGGATCTGCCGGTCATTTGCTTCATAGTGAATGGTGTAGGTAGTAGGACCTGATGCCACAATGGGGGCAAAAGCAGCACCCCGCGCACCCCGCTTTACATAAAAAAAACTGGCGATGGCTTCCAATTCATACTCATACATTCCAGGCCTGGTATCTTTTATTGCTTCCTCAACACCTTCAATTCCTATTCTACCTGAAATTTTGAATTGTTCGACCTCGTATGGGGTTTTGATTTGCCTGAGATCATTGATCAGGGGGTTGACATCGGTTATAGTTGCTAATGGAAATAGTTCCCTGATTTCCGTAACGGCGCGTTTCCATAAGGGGACTGTCTTTACAGGATGCCTTAATAAAAGATTCTCAATATTATTTTCATCCTTCCTTGATTTGTCGATCTGATCAATAGCACCGAGCGGCAAATAAAAAACTGTAGTTCCCAATGCGTTTTTATCGGCAAGCACTTCCCAGAAGTCTTCGTAAGGCAACAACTGATCAATGCCATAGGCTTGCTTTATGTCGGGAATTGTCCATGCGCTCGGACCATTCCATCGCAGGTCCTTCTCAGTTGATTTTTTTGAAAAGAATATCACTTCCTTCGTCTTACCGACCAACATTAAAATCGCATTGGGATCTTCAAGACCGCATAAATAGTACAGGTCAGGAGCCTGGTTGAATCTTGTGGGTGCATTAGGCGTTTGAGCGCCATAAAATAAGGCTATGCCGTCACCGATCTTCTGAAATAATTTAGTTCGCCTTGACGCTAATTCATCCTTAGGAATGGCGATTTGCGCTTCAAGTTGAAAATAAAAGCAAAAAGAAAAAATTATAGATAATGTGCGCATAGCATGAAGTTGTTTTTGTCGGGGTAAATTTCAGTTAATGAAAGTCAGTATTTTACATGGAAATATTCATTTTCGCGTAGTTCTTTCTTTTGCTTGCTATATGCTTCAGTTGCCCTTAATTCAACGCGCCTTATTTTCCCGCTTATAGTTTTTGGTAACGTATCCACAAACTCTATGATCCTTGGAATCTTATAATTAGCAAGATGTTTATTGCAATAATTAAATAATTCCTCTGCCAATTCTTTGCACGGTATTTCCCCTTGCCTTAAAAGAACAAATGCTTTCACAGCAAAACCGCGGGTCTCATGAGGACTAGCAACGACAGCGGCTTCAACAACAGTAACGTGTTCAATTAAAATGCTTTCAACTTCAAATGGACCTATGCGGTAATCAGATGCCTTTATTACATCATCATCCCGGCCAACGAACCAGATAAATCCGTCTTCGTCTTTATAAGCTTTATCACCGGTGTAATACAATTCATTTTTAAAAACCTTGCTATTTCGTTCAGGTTCGCCCAGATAACCTGTAAATATTCCGTTGGTTTTCTTACCATCCATTTTAATGCAGATATTTCCTTCTTCTAGTGCAGGCAATTCCATTCCGTCGTCATTCGCAATGATGATATTATAGAGAAACATGGCCTTACCCATAGAGCCGTACCTGACCATCGAACCCGACATATTTCCTGCCAGCAGGCTGCTTTCTGTTTGCCCGTAACCATCGCGGATAACAATGCCGGTTCCCTGTTGCCATTTTTCAATGATCTCCGGGTTGAGCGGTTCACCGCCCGCAACACAATGCCTAAATTTGAAATGGTATTTTGACAAGTCTTCCTGGATCATTAACCGCATTACCGTCGGCGGTGCACAAAAAGTAGTGATGTCGTATTTTTCCATCGCTGCCAGTTGCTCGCTCGGTACAAATTTGTCAACCTGGTTCGCAAATACAGTGGCACCCATATTCCATGGACCAAAAAAACTGCTGTAGGCAAACTTCGCCCAACCTGGCGCAGAAATATTATAATGAATGTCCCCATGCTTCAGTCCAATCCATGCTGAGGTAGTTAGATGTCCGAAAGGAAGGGTTAAATGCGTATGCGTAACAATTTTTGGCAGTCCCGTAGTTCCTGATGTAAAAAAATAAAACAGGTCGTCGTCAGCATGGGTCAATGCAGCATCGGCGGAGATCTCGTGCTCAAATATATCCTTAATATTATGCCAGCCTGCCAGCTCCCCATCAACAATGATCTTAAGTTTTATTGTACGATTCAATGATATTTCTGCCCCATCAATTTTCTCTGCATTCACCTTGTCGGCAATCACTACATCTGGGAATATAGTTGCAAACCTGTATTTAATGTCTGCGGTCGTTAGGTTTGTAGATGAGGGAATCAGTATAAAACCACCCTTTATAACGGCAAGTAAACTGATCCAGTTAGACGGGTCCAATGGCAATTGCGAGAAAATGCTATCGCCTTTTTTTATGCCGTTTCCTCTTAAATAATTAAGGAACTGGTTGGCCTCGTTATAGATATCTTGAAAAGTGTAAACCTTTTCCTTTTCATTATAACGCCAGATGAGTGCATTGCTATCAGGATAGCTTTTTACATTCATCTCATAAAATACATCCATTACCCAATTAAAATGCTCTGGCTTATCTAACACCAATCCTGCTAGTCTGTCGAAATTTTCGTTTGCGACAAGTGTTTTTACCTGGGTGTAAAAATCTCTTATGTCCATACAACTTGAACTATGTTAGGGTTATTTATCTTGCAATTTCTTTAAGTGAGTGCATCTTGTCAATAACACTTTTTAGAAAGCACTCTAATTAATTATGACTGGCTAAAGGTGCTTCGTTTGCTTTTAACACCCTTAAAAAATTTCCGCCCAGGATCTTTTCAATGTCCTTCCGGCTATATCCTATTTCAATGAGGGCTTTAGTGATGAGCGGATATCTGCTTACATCATCAAGCTGAAGTGGAGTTATATTGATGCCGTCAAAATCGGACCCCAGTCCAACATAATCCACACCCACAAGTTTGATGATATACTCAATATGCTGGATTAGAATAGACAGTGGCGGCCGCATTAGGGCCGCTTCAATGGAATATTTTTCATATAAATAATCCAAAACATAAAACTCTAACATTCCCGATTTTAAAAGAGAATCCTTTTCAACAGCATGCCTTTCCAGGAAAGCTGTTTCTTTTTTATTGAAACTACTGTCAATAAATCCAGGATGGAAGTTTACCTGTATCACGCCACCGTTTTTTGCAATAGCTTTTATCTGCTCATCTTTTAAATTACGTCTGTGGGGAACAAGACTATATACTGAACTATGTGAAGCCATGATGGGCTTTTTAGTCAGGCTTAATATGTCAACTATGGTTTGATCACCAGCATGACTGACGTCTATGATCATTCCTAGTTCATTCATTCGTTGCACTACCTGCCTGCCAAAATCAGTCAGACCTTTATGGGTAAGATCTGGCTTAGTAGTTTCGTCCAACGCACTGGTTACCCATGATGGGGCTATGTTATGCGTTAGGGTAAGATATCTTGCGCCACGCTTATATAATACATCAAGTTTACTGAGGTCATCTTCTATCATGTGGCCTCCTTCTACGCCAAACATCGCCGCGATCTTTTTTTGTTTGACAACCTTAATCAGTTGGTCGTAATTAGCAACCTTAACAATTTTATCAGGATTGCGTGCCACTATTGCATCAAGGCTATCCATTTCCCTGTTTGCATAAGCAAACGGATTTTTCACATCACCGTCACAAAACACTGAAAATACCTGTACATCAAGTCCACCTTTTTTCCACCGTTGCAAGTCAGTATGGGCTTTTTTAGTCAGGTCCTGGTCGAACACGAATCCGAGATCGGCAGACTTCATCAGAATGTCGTTATGCGTATCAGCGACAATCGCTCTGCGATGTATTTTCTGATATGATTGCGCAGAAAGCTGAAGGGCAAAAAAAAGGGCGGCCAAAAGAACGTTTGTTTTCATGGAACTTAAACTTATTCTTTTTGATAATTTAGTGTTTTGTGCTGTCAGTTACCGGCACCTGAGTTGATTCTTGTAAAAAGACCGCCTTCCACTTGTTGTTTTTTTTTCTGAATAGTATTGTCAATCCAAAAGGGTCGTATCTCTCCTTGATACCCGTTTTATATACCGCTGTTAATACACCTGAGTAGGTCCACATGACGTTATCCTCATTTATATAGTCAAATTTCTCTTTGCCTTTGTCGATGATCTCAGTACTGATCATACCATAAAATTGCCGCACCATTTCTACGTATTGGGCCTGCGTATATAGTGCTCCGGTGATTTCCATGTATGTAAAGTCGTTATCTGCAAAATGAAATACCTCAAATAATTTTGTGGTATCCGCTTGTGCACCCGCATCGTAAATCTGTTCAATAAGTGGCTGGATTTCGTCGTGCATTCTTTTTTTCTGGTCCTCTGTAAGGTCCTCCGTGCTTGTTTTTTGGGCACAGGAGAATAGCAAAACGGGCACCAGAACTGTGAATACTAATTTCATGATTAAGCAGTTGACAGTTGATGTTTATTTACAGCAGAAGGTAAACATTTTTCGCCATGGCAAAACATGTAGCCATGATTTAGGCAAAAGCATTATTGAACATTCGAATATGCTATTTCTCTTTTCCAAGATCCAAAATTTTGATATTCCTGAAATCTACCGGCTGGCCTTCGCTCTGTAATGCGATATAACCACTTTTCAGTGGTGTTCCATCTACTTTTATTTTTTTGTCCGCCCCGTTTACCACCCCGCCACCGATACTGGGTTTGCTGTACTGTAATACCGTATCTCCTTCAACTATATGTGAGATCAGTGAATCGCCATACACTACAAGTTCACATTTCACCCACTGGTCCGGAGGATAAGTCTTCGACTTGCTGTCGATGCAATGCCTTGAATCTATCTTTCCCTCGAATACAACGTCTGTCCCGGGAGAGCACATATTACCGGTAGGTCTGGGCTTGCCATCCGGCAGACCTGCCAGCAGTTGAAATTCGACGGAGATTGGCCAGTCCTGTTCTTTCAACATTGTCCTTGGATCCTGGGAATGAAACATGACACCACTGTTTTCCTGTGTATATGATGGCGCATCTTTCCGCCATTTACCAGTCAGCCGGTATTCAAAACGAAGTTTATAATAGCTGAATGGTTGCTTATAATACAGGTGAGCATATTGATAATTAAAACTATCGTACTGGTCATACCTCACCTTGATCATACCATCTTCTACACGAAATGTATTTCTAAAATTATCCCCTGTTTCGTGGTGATATACTTTCACGGTCCAGTCATTAATGTCTTTTCCATTAAAAAGAGGCTGCCAATGCTCTTTCTTAATACCAGAAGTCTTGGAAGTGCAGGCGGCAAGAAGTGCATCCAGAACTATTGCAAAAAAAATGATGTAAAATATTTTCATATGATTTATTAGGGACGATTTTCTGCAACCTCATTTTTGAATGGCCCATGCCATGCCGTCGGGAATACCGCCAACATCGATCTTACCGGTAACCTCTAATGATTTCAGGTTAACAATGGCCACATAGTTGTCAGCAGAGCAGGCTACAAATGCGCGAGAACCTTCTGGGTCCATAAGTATTCCCGCGGCTCCGGTGCCTAACTTCAAGCGCTTTATTTCTTTATGTGCTTTCACATCATAAATAATTAATTCACCTGTCCTTAATGTAGAAATGAATACCATTTTTCCATCGGGCGTGAATTTAAGCCGGTTAGCACCCATTGCTTTTGCATCAATTTTTGTTGCCAATTTTTTTGCGCCGAGATCAATTACGGAAATTGTTCCGTCCTCACTCGCCGCGGTCCATAATTCCTTACCATCGGGCGACACATCGAATCCCTCTGAGCCCCTGGCGGTTGGAATAATGGTATGCATCCACTCTTCTCTTGGCTTGGCATCCGGAGGTGCTTGCCTTCCTGGTTGAATAATGCTATCGGTCAGAATACTTACAGTTCCGGACGACATATTAGTGGTATAAATTCGCTTTGCATCTGGTGTTACATATATCATATGTGTTCTATCCTGGCCGGTTCCCATACTCCAGTCGAGCTTTTCGGTGGAAGGATCATACCTGCCTACGGCTTTTGAACCTTCAGCGGTAAACCAGATCTTTCCCTCAACAAAGGTTACATCATGTGGACCGTACAAAGGCCGGGTATCAATGTTACGCAAGGGCTTCTGCGCCACCAGGTCGATCACATTGATCTCATAAAAGCTCCCACCGCCATAAATGCAGACATAGGCAGTCTTCCCATCGGCTGATGCAACCAACTCATGGGGATCAATACCAACGGGAACCTTTGCAACGATTTGCAAGGTGCCAGGGTCTACAATAGCCATGGTATGGTTGGCCTTGGACAGTGCAAGCAATGCACGCTTGGGAGTGGACTGGGCGGTACAGTCCGATCCAGAAAAAATCGTAATTGCCAGCAATACAGTAACAGCAAAACCGGACAAGTGGTAGTTTAGTTTCTTCATGGCCTATTTTTCATAAATGTTGAAGATCTTCTTTATTAAGGTAACAATCGTTGTGGCAATAATGGCCCCGCAGAAAGCCAGGAAAATATCTTTTTGTGCATCCCAGATATCGCCCTGCGTACCCAGGTATGCATCTCCCTGGGCTTTGAAAAATACATCTGCTACAGCCCACTCAATGAGCTCATAAAAAGCACTTATGGAAAGGGTGATTTCAATGGGTAAGACCCACGCTACCCAGTCAGGAAATTTAAGCCACTTCAAAAACATCTCTCTCATCGGATAGGCCAGTAAAAAACCGAAACTAAAGTGAACGATACGATCATAGTGGTTTCTTGATGTATGAAAAACATCCTGCAGCCAGTATCCCAGCGGATTTTCAGCATATGTGTATTTGGATCCGTATACATGCAGACACAAATACAGGCAGATAAGCAGATAACTGACATCACTGAACTGGTATTTTCTGTACGTGACGACGAGGAACAACACAAATAGCACGGTAAGAGTATTCTCCAGTAACCAATTAGCATAGTCTGTTGTTCCTAATAGCGAACTTGCCCATACCAATATAAATAATGCGGCAAACGAAAGCATCCAGGCGTTTTTGGTAACAGGTACCCTTTCTTTAGAGATGGCAATAGTAAAACCCATATAACTTCATCTTACTGTAGAACAAGTTATGTAATTATTGGAACTCACACTTATCCACAAAAAATTCAAAGTGCCCCTCCCGTAATCCTTGCTTTTATCATATCCTTATTTCAAAATACATTAACTTTGAATTACAAAGTACTTTTACAACTGCGTAATTGAAGCGCGGAAGAAATTCAATAAGCCAGACTTATGCAATACTTCGTAGATAAAAACTCCATTGTCCGGAAGATCTGGGGCAAAAGCGATACTGTGCTGTTCATTTTTGCAGGTGCCTCTGCTGAGTTTGCACTAAATAAGGCGGTGGACTGGTTATACTTTACCGGCAAGTTGCCAAAGGATCCTCTTGGCCGGCTATTTTCCACAGTTAGCTATGCAAGTCGTATAGTTTTTTCATCGGTTGAAGAGGCACATAAGGCAATAGACTCCCTTCAACTGATTCATTCTACCGTAGAGCAGAACCGTGGCGCTTCAATTCCTGACTGGGCATATCGCGACGTATTATTTATGCTCATACATTATTCGATAGCATCATACGAATTGCTTGAAACTACATTAGATGAAGAACAGAAAGAAGAAATATATAATGTGTTTTTTCGACTTGGCCAAAGAATGGGACTGAAAGACCTGCCGGTATCTTACAATGATTGGCTCCCGGTACGAGATTCTCATATAATAAACGATTTGGAAAAAACTGAATACACCACGGACCTTTTCAGCCAATATAAAAAGCACCTTGGAAGCTTTCGCTTCAGGGTTCTTATTGAAGGTCAAAAATTAGTGGTTCCTACCCGTGTAAAAGGGCTACTACACTTCAGTGATTTCTCATTACTGGCTCCTGTAG
>JANMMA010000310.1:0-2161 GCA_031372815.1 Sphingobacteriales bacterium | reverse complement strand
GGATCATATTGATTGTGCGGCTCGTGGACCAGCTCCAGCATATCGCCTTCCTTCATCTGGTTGATCAGTGATGACCCCTCATAATGGCGAAACCCCCTGACAAAACTCTGCAGTAGGTAAAACTTCTGGTACTGCTTAGTCTCAAAACTCTTGCCTGAAAGGAAGGATAGTCCGCCTAAAGCAATTAGCCTGCTGATGAAATCGCTGCGTCTCATGGAAGGGTAAAGTTATGAAACAACATGGATCATCCATTTCCACAGTTACTTTCTGACAAGCTATTTCTACTCTCAAGGGTACTTACTCCACTAATAATTATTTTCCAGTGCAGATAGTACAGAGTAAGTGCCTCAAGGCATACCAACTATATGGTATTTTTTTTCACCTAAATAATTTGTTTCTTCAACAGGAATAAAATATTCAGATACCTAAAAACATCGCCTAAATGAAAAGATGCCTGATTTTCATCATTCTATTTACTATATCGGTTATTTACTCATACGGTCAAAGAACCGACAAGCCATCCAAAAAACCAGGTATAGAAACGAATCAAGCCAAAGCCAGGCCGCCCTTTATTGACAATGATAAGGATGGCATTGAAGACAATATAGAACACGCCCTTCTACAAAAGTTCAGTCCATTTTTTCTTTTTTCAGATGATGGAGGAGATGAAGATTACCGGCCTACGAGGGTATACGATTATGTACGACAATCAAGACTTTTAAACAGTGACGAAGAAAATGATCCGAACGCAGTGGTCATCAACAACAATGAGCTTTTCTACCATCCGGAAAATTTAGTTTTTGAAATCCCTACTTCGAAACATCCTACTCCATCCAGCATTATCAGACAAAAAGCTGTTACAAGTTATCACATCGACCCAACGGATATTGCCGCCAAAGGCAAAACGTGGCAGGAATGCTACAACGAATTGAATGTTGGCTTATACGGCCATGTTGTTCAATATAACCAGGCACCGCCCCAAACTGATTTTGTAAATTTTAATTACCCGATTGATAAAGTTTACTATAAAATCGAATACTGGCAATTCTTTGGATACAATTCTTCAGGCCAAAAGAAAATGGCTGATCATGAAGGTGACTGGACCACTGTTCAGTTGATCTACTCCCCTAATGAAGATTCTATCATCAGCGTGTTTATGTATTCACACGGCAGTGAATTCCGATACGATATGGCTTCTACCATTGATAAACCACTGATAGAAGGAAATACGATGAGGGAATTCAGGGGACCTCAGTTTAAGTATAACCCGGATATAAAAATTGTTGATTTTAATATCACATCTCCTCATTATACCCAAAGCAGCGATTTTTGGAAAACACAAAATAATGTGGTTAGGTTTTACATGGATCCTCATACAGGATTATACCTCCATCCGGTAGTGTATATCGAACATGGTACGCATGAATTTTATCCTACACCCTGGTGGGATTACCCTATGGCACCAAACCACAATGGGAAAAGTAAAGCTTATTTAACGGCCAATATTCCAAACCTGGGAGAAGTTGAAAACCCTTTGAATGAATGCGCTGATGCTATACTGATACTTCAATTCAATGGATATTGGGGAGGTTACTCAAGTGAATACAATGAACCAGGCCCCGGCCCTCAATTACACAAACAATGGTTATGGCCACCAAGCAGTTCAATCAGATGGCTCCTTAAAGATCTGCCTTTCTAAAATACATTAACTCCTTGTAAATACTTTTTATGAATGCATCGTATCGGCGATCCATAGCGCATACTTGTACTATACATCACCGATAGTATTACGATTCTTTTCATTAAGTTTGATTGATGAGCGTTCTTCGACCAAAAGGGCTACTGTTATTTCTAAATCTATTCTCCTTCCTGGGGATACTGGCCCAGGAAAACGCAGGAATCTACCCGCCCGAAAAATGCCTCCTCGAGTTAATTGCCAGGGACACCATTTCGCAGACCGTTTCCTACCTTCCGGATGCATACGGATTCTCGATAAAGGATAAGGGAGACAAACACTTTATCCTGTTAAAGTCCGGTAAAAAGAATTACTTCCTACTCGACGGTACCAACAGGGTATATATACCGGACCCGACTCAGCCAACCGGACAGTTGATGCGAATTGATTCTACCAGTTTCACGGGTGATAACTTCAATATGATGG
>JANMMA010000258.1:0-29648 GCA_031372815.1 Sphingobacteriales bacterium | reverse complement strand
ATTGACGGATTAGCGGATTGACGGATTAGCGGATTTTATATTCTTTGCGTTTCTGCGTTTTTTGAGTCTCAGCTTTTTCCTGCTTCTCTGCGCGCTTTTTACGTCTCTGCGTTTCTTTGCGTATTAGCGTACACTTTAGGTCTTGCCGATATTTGTGATTTTATTAAGTATAAAAAGTCCCACTTTTGAGCATGCGTAAATTTTTTCTGATTGTTTTCTCTGTCGTTCTGGCGTCAGTGTCTCAGGCACAGTCGGCCAAAGTCCTGGCAGATAAAATCGTTGGTATACTGGGTGATAAAATTGTATTGAAATCAGATCTTGCGAATTATATCGATGATATCAAACGTAAAGGCGGTGAAGTTCCTCCGGATGCAGAATGTATTTTGCTCGAAAGGATGATGATGGACAAAGCCCTCGTGTTACAAGCTGAAAAAGATTCTTTGCCGATAAGTGATGATGAGATCGAAGCCGAGTTGGATCAGCGAGTCCGTTATTTTATTATGGAATATGGAGGCAAGGAAGCTGTTGAGCAGATCGCTGGCCGTACTATTTACCAAATCAAGGAAGACTCCAGGCAATCAGTCAGGGAGAAAAATTTAGCTGACGCAATGAGGGCTAAAATAGTCGAGAACATCAAGATCACTCCTTTTGAAGTAAAAGTTTATTACGATAAGATCCCGAAAGATAGTCTGCAGTTTTATGAAACAGAAATGACCATAGGGCAGATCGTATTGTACCCAAAAGCCGGTCGGGAGCTGGAGAAATATGCCATAGACGAATTGAATGATTACCGCAAACAGATCGAAGCAGGCAAGTCATTCGACAATCTTGTAAGGCTCTATTCGGAAGATCCGGGTAAAGCCCAGAATAACGGACGATATGAAATGAATAAGGCCGATAAACAGTGGGATCCTGAATTTAAAAACGCTGCGTTCAGATTGAAAGAAGGACAGGTTTCGCAGGTTGTGAAAAGTAAATTTGGATACCATATCATCCAACTCATCAGCAGAAATGGAGATGATATCGTTGTCAAGCATATCTTAAGGATACCGCAGATCACAGACGCAGAGGTGAATGAAACAAAGGAAAAGCTTGATAGCATTCGTTCAAAACTTATTGCGGGAACATTGAAGTTTGGTGAAGCTGTCGATAAATACAGTGAGGATGAAAGTGCTAAAATGACTGCCGGACTGTTGATGAATCAATCCGGTTCAACTACTGTGACCATTGATGAACTCGACAAAGACCTCGTTAAAAATCTCGGGTCCCTTAAGGTCGGAGAATATTCCAAGGCACTGGATTTTACAAATGAAAGAGGTGTAAAAGCGATCAGGCTTGTAGTGATCCAAAATAAAACAGAGCCTCACCGTGAAAACATCCGCGACGACTATAACAAAATTTCACAAAGGGCTTTAGCGGATAAGAAGTCGCTGGCCGTTGAAAAATGGTTCAAGTCCAAACTCCCCACTTATTATGTAATGATCGATCCTGAGTACGGCGGATGTGCTTCGATTCGGGAAACTTTCCCTGTTTCTGCTAATAATACCCCGGGGCAGTAGTCATTGGTAATACTGTTTTGATCGATGGCACATGCAGAACACGGCCCAAACATCTCTTTTGCGAAAGTGCAGAACATGGCCTAAATATCACTTTTGCCAAAGTGCAGAACACGGCCCAAACATCTCTTTTGCGAAAGTGCAGAACATGGCCTGAATATCACTTTTGCCAAAGTGCAGAACATGGCCCAAACATCTCTTTTGCGAAAGTGCAGAACATGGCCTGAATATCACTTTTGCGAAAGTGCAGAACATGACCTGAATATCTCTTTTGCGAAAGTGCAGGGACATGATTTCTTTTAACGTTGTTTTGCGAATTCAACTAGCAAAACCCTGATTTTGACTACGGATTAATGTTTCCTTCCCATTAAAAAAATCTAACTTCGCGCTTCATTATCACATCCATGAGTGATGCTATACAACATGAGTGCGGCCTTGCATTCATTCGTCTTCGGAAACCTTTTTCTTTCTACCAGCAAAAATATGGTACGGCGCTTTTTGGCCTGAACAAGCTTTATCTCCTCATGGAGAAACAGCATAACCGGGGCCAGGATGGAGCAGGTATCGCAGCCGTAAAACTGAATACAGAACCAGGGTATCCGTTTTTATTCAGGCAGCGCAGTATTGCCGGACAGGCCATTGCTGACCTTTTCCAGGGAATAGGTAAAGAGATCATGGAGCTGGAGAAATACCAGCCGGAGATTCGAAAACATCCCGGCCTCATGAAAGGCCATTTGCCATTCATGGGTGAAATTCTTCTGGGACATCTGCGTTACGGTACCCAGGGCAAAAATAATGCTGAGTTCTGCCATCCCTTTATAAAACGCAATATTATACCTGCCCGCAACCTCGCACTTGCAGGTAACTTTAACCTGGTCAATACAGAAGAACTTTTTTCCCTCGTCAATATAGATCCGGGAGTATTTCAAAAGCAAAGTGACCTGGCCGCGATGATGGAAGTTGTTCATCACTTCCAGGTGAAAGAGGACGAGGCTAATCCGGGAAATCTTTGCGTGAGTAATGTGCTGAAAAAAGCATTTGCCTTATTCGACGGGGGATATCATGTTGGAGGATTGCTTGGAAACGGTGATTCTTTTATTATCCGTGATGCACATGGAATAAGGCCTTCCTACTATTATATCACAGATGAATTAATTGTGGCAGCGTCTGAACGCGCAGCAATCCGTACGTCTTTTAATGTTGGTGAGAATGAAGTGCTGGAATTGATGCCTGGTAACGCTATCATCGTAAAAGCTGACGGAACATTCAGTATTGAACAGATCCTTGAACCTAAAGAAAGAAGGGCGTGTAGTTTTGAACGGATCTATTTTTCGCGTGGTAGTGACGAAAAGATTTACCGTGAAAGAAACGCCCTCGGCTATCACCTTAGTTCTCTTGTGCTGAAAGCGATCAACAATGATTTGAAGAATACCATTTTTTCATTTATTCCAAATACTGCAGAAACAGCATTTTATGGTCTATTGAAAGGCATGGAAGATTACCTGAATAAGATTAAGATACAGCGGATCATGTCCTGGGATAAAGATTTCGACGAAGAAAAGCTAACGGAGATGATCAACCGCAGAATCAGGGTGGAAAAAGTCGCCATCAAGGACGTAAAAATGCGCACTTTTATTACAGAAGACTCCAACCGTTCTGAGATGGTACAGCACGTGTATGACGTTACTTATGGTACCGTGCGCCCAGATGAAGATACTCTTGTAGTCATCGACGATTCAATAGTCAGGGGAACTACATTGAAAGAAAGTATTGTCAGGATGCTATCAAGATTACGTCCCAAAAGACTGCTCATACTATCTTCTGCACCTCAGATTCGCTATCCTGATTGTTATGGCATCGACATGAGTAAACTGGGCGACTTCATTGCTTTTCGTGCGGCCATCGAACTATTAAAAGACAATAACAACGAATCACTACTCACTGAAATTTATGATTGCTGCAAAGAGTTGCAGCGCAATAATCAACTCCATAAGGAGAACATGGTCAAGAAGGTGTACAAGCCTTTTACACCTGAGGAAATATCCAAAAAGATTGGTCAATTAATTACTCCTCCTGAAATAACGACGCCGGTGGACCTTATTTTCCAAACCATCGAGGACTTGCACGAGTCATGTCCCACTAACACCGGTGACTGGTATTTTACCGGAAACTATCCCACGCCTGGTGGTAATCGCGTGGTGAACCAGGCGTTCATTAATTACATGGAAGGAAGGAATGTGAGAGGATACTAGGGTAATGTGGGAATGTGGAAAATGTGAGGGAGTGCGGTAATGGAATGTGGTAATGTGAGAACGTGAAGAATTCCACACATTCATTTTATTTCTTCTTCTTTTTACTCACCAGCACATAAGAATGATCGATCCATTCTTTCAATTGTGAGTTCTTCACAGAACCGTCAACAATGATGGTGTTCCAATGCTTCTTATTCATGTGATAGCCAGGTAATACACAATGATAAGTCTCGCGTAAGATGGTGGCCAGTTCAGGATCGCATTTTACATTGAACCTTACTTGTTCAGTATCCAGTGGTAGTAGCAAAAAAACTTTCCCATTTGTTTTAAATACGATCACATCCGGTCCGAAAGGAAGTGTTTCCTCTACCTCATTCCTGCTCAAACAATAATCTCGTATATCTTCAATATTCATATGATAATTTCCCGTGTATATTGTTGAACAAATCTATTGAATATGGTTATTACAACGGTAAGATTTGCCCATGTCATTGCCGCTTGCATTTGTTTTTTTACCTTACCATAAATGAAGACGATCTACCTTGTTAGACACGCAAAAAGCGACTGGAATGCCGGTGCTGAGGATTTCGAAAGGCCCCTCAATGAGCGGGGAAAGAGAGATGCTCCAATGATGGCAATCCGGTTGCTTGATCGGAAAGCTAAAATAGACAGGTTTGTCAGTAGTCCGGCAAAGAGGGCATTTTCTACCGCTTCAGTTTTTGCATCAGCGTTTGATCGCAAAAAGGATGACATTGTCATAAACACCGAACTCTATCTGCCATCGCCGGAAATATTTTTTAGCGTGATCAGTGCACTGGATAATAAAGACAAATCTGTTGCACTTTTTTCGCACAACAGTGGCATAACAGATTTTGCCAATTTACTCGGGCTGGTGAAAATTGACAATCTGCCTACCTGTAGCATATTTGCATTTGCTATCAAAACGGAAGACTGGTCGTCCGTTAAGGATGCAGAAAAACAGTTTATGTTCTTCGACTTTCCTAAAAAACAGTAACCGCGCAGACTACAAAGTTTATTGCTCTTGATGGGTTGGTGTATCGTGGGGTGGGTCAATAAATATTGTTGCCAGGTAAGTGCATGTAGAAAAATTATCTATTGGAAATGTGTGGGTATCTGACTATTAGTAATGTAAAAAAAATGGTGACCATTTGGCCACCATTTTAAAAATTCTACTTTGCTGTTACTCGATATAGTGAATGTAACTAATGAGAAAATCCTCACATTAACCACATTAATCACATTAACCACATTTCACTTAAGGCCATATTTATACATATACTTATCATACAGCTCTTTATGTTTGTCATTCAGGTCAATCATTCTGCCCTGGATAATAGCGTTAGTGATATTGTTGCTACGCATATCAAGGATATCACCGGTGCTGATCACCAGGTTAGCATCTTTTCCTGCTTCTATAGAACCGGTGCGGTCGGCAATACCCAGGATCTTTGCTGCACTGAGTGTAATGGCAGTCAGGGCCTGCTCTTTGGTTAAGCCATAAGCAACTGCGGTACCTGCATTGAACGGAAGGTTTTTTCCGCGATGTTGTCCGTCCTCATCATTGATGGCGAAAAGAACACCGGCTTTCTGCAACTGTGATGGTGTTTTGTATGGCTGGTCAACTGCATCATCTGCAAGTGTAGGCAGACTATGCATCTGGTTAAGGATAACCGGGATGTCATATTTCTTTAAGAGGTCCGCAACCTGGTAGCTTTCACTTCCACCAACAATAACAACATCAAGCCCGATCTCTTTTTTGAAATCAATGGCAATCAGAAGTTCTCTTGCGAGGTCAGCATGAATGAAGAACTTTTGTTTTTTATCGAAAAGACCTTTTAGTGCTTCGAATTTTAGGTTGGTTTCCTTAATATCCGTTGCAGATGCATATGCCTTCGCCTGTTTCAGAAACGATTTGGTTTTTTCAATTTCATCAAGTCCTCTTTTCACTGGATCTCCTGCAGGTGCGGGCGGTAAAAAAGCTGCAAAAGGATTAGGCCTGTTGATGAGCGTTGGCATATTGTAATGGATGCCATTGTCCGCTGCATAGGAAGCATCTTCCCAGTTCCACGCATCCAATTGCACAACGCTCGATGATCCGCTGATAATGGCTCCCTGGGGGACAATATTAGCGAGCAATACACCAGTCGACCGTAACGTGTTGATCACTTTAGAATCGGTATTGTAAGCTACCAGTGAACGGACAGAGGTATTGAATTCACCTATTTCCGTGGCGTCTGAAGTTGCCCTTACACTACTGATGTCTACCAAACCTACATTTGAATTGCTAAGGATAAGTCCCGGATAAACGTGGCTGCCTTTTGCATCGATGACTTTTACGTCATCAGCCGGTATGGCTCCGTTCGGACCTACTTTTACAATTTTGCCATTTCTGATCTCGATCATCCCATTTTCAATGACCTGTCCATTGCCAACATGTATGATGGCATTCTTTATGAACATTAGACCATTATATGCTTTCGCAGGATACACATTATCCTGTGCCGAAACAACGTTCAGCAGTAGGACCGATAAGAATATGCTGATAATTTTTTTCATTTGTTGACTTTTGATGGTTGACATATTGCTGATTATTCGCCTTCAACAGTGAGCAGGCCATGACTGTGTTCGTGGTCACCGCAATTCATTATTACACTCATCGTTGCTGCAGCAGGAGACATTGGCGCTCCGCTTTTTTTCTCTGAAAGCATTTTCTGGATAATACGGTTGCGCTCTTCTGTATTTTTCTTTTGTAGCAGCGCATCTTTATCGCGGTCGAAATAAACGATACCGTCAACGATCGTTTTTTCAGACCTTGCGTAAATGCTCAGCGGGTTATCATTCCATAAAACAAGATCAGCATCTTTACCTGCTACAATACTTCCTACTTTAGCATCAAC
The DNA here is from genome assembly GCA_031372815.1 of Sphingobacteriales bacterium. GTDB lineage: Bacteria > Bacteroidota > Bacteroidia > Chitinophagales > Chitinophagaceae > Pollutibacter. Next base: position 22,922 of record JANMMA010000258.1, on the reverse strand, counting down.
GTGAAGCATGATGGCCGGATTTATAGTCACCATTTTCAGTGCGTCTTCTTCACTCATGCCACCGAACCTGATGCTCTTGGCTGCTTCCTGGTTAAGACGCCTGGCCATTTCTGCATCGTCAGAATTGATGGCGACATTCAGTCCAACCTTTTGCATAATTGCTGCATTATAAGGTATCGCATCCTGCACTTCCATTTTATAGGCCCACCAGTCAGAAAACGTAGATGCATTTGCACCATGCGCTTTCATCTTGTCGGCCACCTTGTAGCCTTCCAGGATATGTGTAAAAGTGTTGATGGTATAACCATATTTATCAGCCACTTTCATCGCTGCATTGATCTCGCTTTGAACGTAAGAGTGCATGGTGATGAAGCGCTTTTTGTTCATGATCTCTACCAAAGCATCGAGCTCCAGGTCCCTTCTTAACACAATCGATGTAGCGCCTTTCTTCTTATTATTCTCTTCTGCGGCCTTCATCGTTTTCTCATAATCTTTTGCACGGTTGAAGGCATCGGCCATTACCTGTTCAACGCCCATCCTGGTATCAGGGAAACGCGTGTTACCTGAGTTTGCACTGGAACGCTTAACGTTTTCACCGAGAGCGAACTTGATGAAACCCGGTGCGCCTTCAAACTTCAACTGATCATCATTGGCGCCCCAGCGTAGTTTAATAAGCTGTGTTTGTCCGCCAATGGTATTGGCCGATCCATGAAGGATGTGAGACGTTGTTACGCCGCCACTGAGTTGCCTGTAAATATTGATGTCATCAGGGTTCAGGTTATCTGCGATCCTCACTTCAGAGGTCACCGATTGTCCGCCTTCGTTGATGGACGATGCCGCAATATGTGAGTGTTCGTCTATAATTCCGGCTGTGAGATGTTTTCCTGTCCCGTCGATAACTCTTGCAGCCGCATCGCTAAGGTTTTTGCCTACCTGTGCAATTTTGCCATTCTTAACCAGTACGTCTGTGTTTTCCAGTTTACCTGCTTTATCACTTGTCCATACAGTAGCATTTTTTATCAGCAGATTTTCTGCCTTAGGCAGTGAGTCATATCCATAAGGAAGGAAAGGGTAAACGACTTTTCCCAGTTTGAGAGCGTCTTTCTTTTTTGCACTGTCGGCTTTGGCAACGCTTTCTTTCTGCCATGATGCGGTCCAGGTTAATTTATTTCCCGCCGAGTCTTCACCATATCCATTCCAGCTATCACCATTGTCGATACCACTGAGGCGGATGGTGTTTTTTGATTTTTTGGTTGGCGTGAAATTGATCTTCACCAATTTACCGTCGTAGCTGAATTTTGAGGTCACGGTGTCTGTTCCGATAACATTGGCTGCATTAGCAGCTTTCACATCAAGCGTATAGTTTGTAGCACCGTTGGCACCATTTACGGCCAGTGTATAAATGCCTTTTACGTCGTTCCATAATTCAGGCTTCACATCATATTGTTCGCCCTGAATCCAGTTTTCCAGGATATTCGTTTTATCCGCGAAGACAGGTCCACTGGTGATAATAAAGTTGGCGAGTTTGCCTGCATCCAGGCTTCCCAATTTGTCGTACATACCCAGTGTTGTTGCGGGAGTTTTGGTAAGTGCATCAAGGGCCCTGGTCTCTGTAAGTCCGTATTCAAGAGCTTTTTTCAAGTTCACCAGGAACTGTTTGCTATCGCGCAGATCTGCAGAAGTTAAACAGAATGGTACACCTGCTTTTTCCAGCGCAACTGGGTTTGTTGGGGCAAGTTCCCAGTGTTTCATGTCTGACAGTGAAACAAATCTTGCTTCATTTGGATCTTCCACATCCATCGCCTGCGGGTAGTTGAGTGAGATGATGAACATTGCATTTGTTGCCAATATTTCTTTAATGCGTTGATATTCATTTCCACCGCCTTTAATGATATAGTGAACCCCGAATTCATCACCGATACGATCGGCACGAAGGTCGGTCCATTTATCTGTGGCTTCAAATATCTGTGGGAGCGATTGATTGTTATTCCAGGCCTGTAGAGTAAGGTTCACCTTCTCTTTACTTTCATTGGCTTTGTACCAACGAGCGTCGAGGTATGTCTGCCGTAACAATGCAATACTTCCCATCATGGAACTCGGGTAAACCTGGCCCGATGAGCCTTTGCTGAATGAATAGTGGGCTGAAGCTTTTTCTTTCAGCATCACCATATTTTCTTTTTGGTTGGCGAGTGTTACCACAGTACCCGTTCCCCTGGCAATACCATCTTTCTGGTGGGTAAGTACGGTTCCGAATCCATTATCACGGAGTGCTTTGGCTTTGGTATCGTCCACCGTAAAAATTGTTGACGCATCTACATCAGCTTTAAGGGCCTGGTTCCAGCCGAAGGCGCCTTTCTGGTTAGAGTTGAGCTGGGCCGGACCTGAAAAATTGAATCTCGCAGGTGGCGCTACGGCAGGTGTTCCATAGTCGGAGTAAATGTCAATAAACGAAGGATAAATGAATTTTCCTTTACAATCTACCACGATGGCATCTTTAGGGATGGCAATGCCGGTTCCAACTGAAACGATTCTTCCTTCCTTCACGACCATAACGGCATTTTGAAGGGTGGTGACAGGATCTTTTACGATCGTGGCATTGGTAAAGGCATAAATGCCCTGTCGTGGATCAGCCACACCATTGACAGGGAAACCCGTTTGCGCAAAGGCTGTGATCATGCCTACGGCAAACAGAAATGTCATTAACTGTTTTCTCATGTTGCAATGAATTGAAATGTCAAGTTTAAAAAAAAGAATTTGTTCTGGTGTTCCGGTTAGCAATAGATGCCGGATTTGAATTATTCCTGTAAAAAATAAACGAAAATTTTACGGGTAAAGTTAAACGGGGGCGTCATTTAACGGTTTACTTATGGGGGACCATTTGCCCCTGTTCACCAAATATACACCTGCAAAGATGAGCACGGCAGAGATAATTTTTTCGATGGTTAAATGTTCCCCTAAAAATATCACGGCGACAATAGTGGCAAAAATAGGTTGCAGGTATATGTAAGACCCCGTAGCAGAAGCCTGAAGGTGTGTGAGCCCATAGATATTCCATAAATAGGCCAGGAATGTTGCACCAATCACTACGAATGCTATGGCCGATAGTTGTGTAGTATTAAAGTTAGCCCACGGTGCCTGTATGAATTCGGTCCATCCGAAGGGAAGGATGAAGATGGTACCAAAAGTGAATGCCCACCGCAATACCTGTGTGGGGCTATAATACATGATTAGTGGCTTGACCAACACAAAATAAAAGGCATAGGATATCGCGTTCAGCGCAATGAGTATATCGCCCAATATGATGTTGTCACCACTTCCCGAACTGTCCCTTGAAGTGATCAGCATTACGGCACCACTGATACCACAGATCAATCCGGTGATCATATACCCATTGATTCTTTCTTTCAAAAAGAAGAATGCAGTGATGGTGATCAGCAATGGTGTACAAAGCATCAGCAGGGATGCGTGAATAGAATAGGTGATGGAGAGACCCTTGATAAACAGCAGTTGGTTAATGGCAATTCCTGTAACGCCACAAGCAATAAATAGGGGGATGTCTTTTCTCCTGATCTTCTTCACTGGTCTTTCCCATAAGTGCATAATCCATAAAAGTGATGTTGTGACCAGCACCCTGACTACATTTAATCCAAATGGTTTGAGCAATCCGGGTGTAACATATTTCACGACGCTAAAATTTACCCCAAAGATGAGGTTGGCTGCAAGTACGGCTATATGTGCTTTTACCCTGGTATTCAAATGAAGCAGTAAGATGTCGCAAAGATTACATAAATCGGACTAAGACGGTTCGGTATCGTTCAAAATTAAGGTTGGGTGTTGGAGTGGTGTTACGCTAAGACGGTTCGGTATCGTTCAAAATAAGGTTGGGTGTTGGACAGACGTTCAGCCAAGACGGTTTTGTATTGTTCAAAATCGAGATCTGGAATCCGAGACTCAAATCTTTCGGCTTTCTGAAGCGTTTCACTAAGGTTAAATCCATCCTGTTGTGCTGAAAGAAAAATGCCCTGTTCCTGCATGTAGGCTACGAGATACTCCTGTTCAGTCTGCCCGGGCGTTGCCACGAGGATAGCTTTTTGTTTACTTGCGACAAGGTCCATGATGCTGGTGTAGCCCGACCTTGCAATAACCATGGAAGCACTGCAAATAGCCCGGTTCAGGTCGGCAGCATGTAAATGGTTCACCGTGTGGGGATGGCTCGATGGTTGCTCATCAGGCAGTCCGCGGACCAGCAGGTATCTTCCCTGGAAGGAGGTTAATTGCTTCAGCATCAGGGTTTCAAATAAAGTTCGATGGGGCTCAGGGCCGGATAGTAACACCAGCAGTTCCAGTTGCTTGTTGACCGTTAGTTGCCTGAACCTGGAAAGCGGACCTATATAAGAGATTTTTTCCCGCACCTGGGGCGGATGGCCCAGCACCCCGGATAGATTTGGAAGGTTACGGTTATCGGGTATCCAGCATTCATGGAATTTATTAATGAAATGCCAGTGGATTTTTCGCAATAACCCATCTGCCCATACCCCTATACCGCTAATCACCGTAAGCTGATGCGTAATAAAAATACAATGAGCATTCTTATGGAATAGGCCATATCGATTGTCTGAAATGATCAGGTCGAACTGATTTTCTGCCATTTGCCTGTTTAGCCACTGTTGTTCCCGACCTATAACACCATACAGGCGGGGGATTTGTTTCAAAATCGATATACCCAGATTATTTGAATTAGCCCTGTATCGGATATCATAACCCTCAATTTGGAGGTAATTCAGGCTATCAAATTCATTTTCAAGTAATTTTCTTTGCTTATTCGTCGATGCAATGAAAATCCGGCACTGGAATTGCTGCAAATATGCGATCAGTGGAATGCAGCGTGTAGTATGACCCAGGCCCCAGTCCAATAATCCTATGAGTACTTTTTTCCGTATAACTAGTTGTGGTTCAATAAAACAGGGCTATTAAAGTGTAAAACAATTTATTGCCGGCTGCAATAATTCGATCGAAAAATAGTTTATTTTACACAAGTGGCGTAATGAAAAATTTGAACCGTAATCTTATTTTGGTGTTGTTAGCTTTAGTATTGGCAGGTTCATCTTGTAGTGCGCTAAAAAGTAACAAATGTGGATGTCCCAGTAAAAAAGGAATGGTTGGTTATTAGATTAGTATCCTTATAAATCCTAATAAATATGAAGAGTCCCAACAGAGATCTGCTGGTGCTATTAAAGGACGAATCAATGAGCGAACGGGCCATTGAGCAGGAAGTCGAAAAACTCAATGCCATGTTATTCAATGTTGAATCCATTGATAACTTCTGTACCGCTCACGAGATGATTGACTTGAATAAGTACAAGATCGTCAACAACAGGAAACAGGTGATGCAGACGATCAGGCAAAAGGAGATAAAACCTTTTGTGTTTTTGTGTAATCTCAACTAAAACCACTGCCCTACATTATTTAATCCCGCTGGGCGGGATTTTTTTTTGCCCATATATTAAAAGGTGGTCCGATGGGAGTTTGACAGGCTTACTCAAGGAACCCAGCGCATATTCCTGGAAACGATATACGATTAGCGCTGAGAACAGGTTTAGGTTTACCGGAGCTTTTTTAATGCTTCACGAAGTTTGTTGAGCATTTCGTTAATCTGTTCCTTTTTACAATTGCCGACACTCAGCCTGTACCAACTGGCATTTTTCGCAGCGCCGAAAGCATGAAAAGGAACGAGTGCAAGCTTGGCAACGTTGAGCAGGTAGGCAGTAACGTCAGCTTGTTTTTCCAAAAGCCTGCCATCTGCCGTTGTTTTGCCAACAAGGTCTATCTTAACCGTTAGGTAGATGGCTGCCTGGGGAGCAACCGCATCAACGGAAAATCCTTCTTTTTTTAGTTGGATAAATCCTGCATGAATTTTTTCCAGCCTTTCTGCAATTTCACTTTTAAACAATTTCAGGTATTGGTCCACCGAGCCTTTCTGCATAAGGTATTTTGCCGTGGCCTTTTGTTCAGGCAAAGGACTCCAGGCGCCAACGTGCGATAAGATCGCCTTCATTTTACCAATTACCAAAGCCGGGCCCATGGCCCACCCTACCCTGACTCCCGTAGCGGCAAAACATTTGCTGATGCCGTCAATAAAAATCGTGTATTGTTTTAATGCAGGATTCAGGCTAACGGGGTTATAGTGCGATGTAGTACCAAACGTCAGTAGCCAATAGATCTGGTCAAACATCACATATAATTTCTTTTCACCGGGTCCACGGCGGTTATTTTCCGCTACTACCAGGTCACAGATGTCTGTCAACTGTTGCGCTGAAAATGTGGTTCCTGTAGGATTAAGAGGAGAACAAAGGGCGAGGAGTGTAGCCCCTTCAATATGTGGGGCAATCATTTCCGCCGTAGGCATAAAATTCGTTTCTGTTCCTGTCTCTAATACACAATGTTCCCCATTTGTAAAATGTACATAGTGATTGTTGTTCCAGGAGGGTACCGCATAGATCACTTTATCTCCTTCGTCTACTACTGCACGATACAACGTATAAATTAATGGACGGCCACCTGAGGCTATTAGAATTTCGTCCGGACCGTAATCGAGATTTTCCCTTTCATGGATGAAATGGCTGACAGCTTTTCGCAAATCAAGTTCACCTTCACCAAGCGGATAATTTGTATAATGTTTGCGATAACTATAAATAATCTCTTCCTCGAGTTCTGCTGGAATGGGAAAAATGCTGGGATCAAAATCGCCGATAGTGAAATTATAAATGCTTTCACCCTGCTTCATTTTCTCCTTGATATCGCCGTTCATTTTCACAATTTCCGATCCAATTAACGTCTCTGCCAGCAGTGAAAGTTTTTCCGTTTTCATTGTTTCTCCGGGTTCTGTAATCAGTTCATCTTTCCCTTTTTCCATCTGGCAAATGTAGTTATTTCAGTGACGCCTTATAGCTATGATGAGATTTGGAATTGTCCTAAAAAAATATACAATAGGGTTGTTTACCCATTCCATTGAGGAAAAGAAAAAGGGAACGGTTTGCACCGTTCCCCGGGTATAATTATGTTGCTTAACATCGTGATTACTGAATCGGTGCATAATCCTTGAACAGGTCAAGTTTTGTAGATTCTGCAAGTTTGCGATAGTTCTTCCATGGTCCATTAAAAAAGCCGTTGATCCGGTCTACGGCACCGGATACCATTTCTTCAGCGCGTTTTACCAGCATTTCTTCCTGGGGGCCGGGCGTCAGTGTTTTTGCACCGATGTACCTGTTTGCAGTTTGCAACTGGTTGAGTACAGTAACTTGCGGAACCTGGCCATAACCCTGTCTGTCAATAGTTTTGCCCGATATGCTTTCGCGGACAGCCTTGATGGAATCCTGGATGCCCTTGGTGGCCTTGCGCAGTGAATCAGCAGGTTTTCCGTCTACATCCTTAAGTTGTGCATCCATTTTTTTGGCCAGATCCTCAGCTTCGGTTAATCGGTCTAGTCCGAGGGTCAGTTTATCAGATGTTTTCTGTAACCTGTCCCCCATTACGTATTGCGCCACCATAACATTATTACGGTCGCCCAGTCTTGGATCTGCTTTAACTGTTAGCATCGCCGAGTCTTTTGCATCACCGAGTTCGAAAACGACTTTATATGTTCCCGGAAGCACGTTTCTACCCCTCGGCTCAGGAGCATCAGGTTTTGGTTTTAGTGAACCCGGAGTACGAAAACCTTTCTGCTCAAAACCCCATTGCTGACGATTAAAACCCGTATCGGCCTTCAACTTCAACGTCCGGATGACTTCATTCTTATCATTGTAGATACGAGCCGTTACAGTATCCAGCTTTAGTTTTTTAGAAGTGTCGCCAGGAAGGTAATTGACATAGTAAGACAATGGCGCACCACCTGGCCGGTTGGTAGCATCCCAGATTCCCCAGGTACTCCATTCGTAACCGGGCGCATTCCTGAATTCTGCCTGGATGGCATCTCCAGGTTCATATGCAACGATTCTTTTGGTAGACAAAACGCCTTTATTTTTAGCAATTTCCCTTAGCGGTCGAATATTATCGAGCACCCAGAGGGCCCTACCAAATGACGCAATCACCAGGTCGGCTTCCCTTTCCTGGATGGCCATATCATAGGTAGATACTGAAGGATAGCCATTCGTCCATTGCTGGAAACTTGATCCTTTATCGAATGATATGTACAGTCCGTGTTCGGTGCCCACAAAGAGAAGATTGGGTTCTACCGGATCCTGAACCACCGACAATACATATCCTTTAACCTTCTTCTCATCGATAACCCGTGTCCATGTTTTACCGTAGTCGGCAGTATGGAAGAGATATGGTTTGAAATCACCTCTCCGGTAGTCATTACACACTACAAATGCTTCTCCACCATTATGTTTTGAGGTTTGAATCTGCGGTATCCAGGCGCCTATTGGCAAACCAGCGATCCTGCCCCTGAAATTGGTCCAGGTTTTTCCACCATCCCTGGTGAGTTGCACATTACCGTCATCAGTACCTACCCAGATCACGCCTTTTTCTTTAAAGGATGGGGCGATAGTCATTACGGTGCAGAAGTTTTCTGCACCTGTAATATCAATGGATAGTCCGCCATTTTTCGACTGGTCAATTTTTACACTGTCATTAGTGGTCAGATCGGGAGAAATGGTTTCCCAACTGGCGCCTTTATTGACACTTTTGTGTAGATACTGGCTCGCGTAATATATGGTTGATGGTTCGAAAGGGTCTTGCGCCAACGCTGCATTCCAGTTGAATCTAAGAGGGTTTTTCAGGTCTGGAACCGGCGGCCTGATGAACCACTGTTCACCTGTTTTTACGTTATATTTTCCGAGGTTTCCACCCTGGCTCATGGCATATACCCAATTGGCGTCTTCAGGATCAGGCATCACATCGAAACCGTCGCCGCCCCAAAGGTTTTCCCAATAATAGTTCTTGATACCACCGCTCATCCAGGTATAAGCCGGTCCTCTCCAACTGCCGTTATCCTGCATTCCACCCATTACATTATAAGGCATTTCATTATCGACATTGATGTGATAAAACTGCCCGACAGGTAGTTTTTCATCAAAAATCCAGGTTTTACCACGGTCGCGCGTAATGCCGATTCCACCGTCATTGCCATCAATGATAAATTTTGAATCTTTTGGATTAATCCAGAATGCATGGTGATCAGGGTGGATGCCATTATATGGGATCACGACCTTAAATGTTTTTCCACCGTCTTCACTGGCAGAAATCATTTGATATACGAGCCAAACACGATTTTCATTTTCTGGATCTACAGCGATATCCTGGAAATAGAATGGTCGATTGGTGACCCATTGTGGATCACTATTCACCAGTTCCCAATGATATCCTCCGTCATCAGTGCGGTAAAGACCATTCTTTGTGGCTTCCACCAATGCATAAATGCGGTCGGGGTTGCTACGCGAAATAGTAAGACCGATCCTGCCAAAATCTCCCTCAGGCAATCCTTCTTCCTTACCCAGTTTCTTCCACGACTTACCGCCATCCAGTGTCATGTAGAGCCCGCTTCCTTTACCACCACTCTTAAAGCTCCATGGCGTCCGTTTGTGTTGCCACATGGCAGCAATGAGCTTGTTTGGATTCGACGGGTCCATCACCATATCAGCAACCCCGGAGCTATCATTGGTATAAAGTACTTTTTCCCAGGAATTTCCGCCGTCAGAAGTTTTAAAAACTCCCCTTTCAGGGTGTTCCGTAAAAGGATTTCCAATTACGCCGGCATAAACGATATCCGGGTTCGATGGATTGATGATGAGACGGTGGATGTTCATTGTTTTTTCCAGTCCCATTTTTTTCCACGATTTACCTGCATCAACGGATTTGTATACGCCTTCGCCAAGGTTCAGTGAGTTTCTTGGATTTCCTTCGCCAGTGCCTACCCATAAAACATTAGGATTGTTTTGCTGAATGGCTACAGAGCCAATATTAAGGGTCGACTGTCCGTCAAATAATGGAGTCCAGTCACCACCTGCGTTGATGGACTTCCAAACACCTCCGGAAGCTGATCCAAGGAGGATGAAGTTTGGATTGTCGGCCAATGCATCAATCGATGTTATTCTGCCGCTCATGCCTGCCGGTCCGATAGCCCTGGGTTTCCAGTTCTTGAATTGTTTCAGGTCAGCTTGTTTTGAAACTTCAGACGGTTGTTTCGAATCAGCCTTTTTCTGTGCCTGAGTGGGTTGTGCAAAAAAATACAGACCCGCTAATGTTAATGCGGGGACAAGCCATTTTCTCATGTTTTATACAATTAAAAATGAATTTATTGGATAAAAATGAAATTATCAGGAAATCATCTGCTAAAAAAAGAAAATGACGAATCCATGAAAATTCTGCGAAAAGAAAATGACGAACCCATGAAAATTTTGCGAAAAGAATATGACTAATCAGTGAAAGTTTTTCCGGTGAACATCATCTTATTCTAATTGTTGCTGCCTTTTTACATGCCGGATGCAAGGGGTATTAACAAACTGTTTAGCAAAAACAGGCTATTTTAGTGTTTAAACATCAAATTTAAATTATATAAGCATGAAACGTAATTTTTCCCTGTACATGGTAATGTCCATTATTCTCGCATTGACTTTAACTACGGCAAGTGCCCAGGTCAAATGGACGGTCGACAAAGCACACTCCAATGTAAAATTTGCGATCACGCATATGGTGGTTTCAGAAGTAGAAGGAAGTTTCAAAATATTTGATGGTACAGTAGAACATACAAAGCCGGATTTCACTGATGCTAAGGTGAATTTTACCGTAGACATTGCTTCTGTGAATACAGATAATGAAAGAAGGGATGGTCATCTTAAATCAGACGACTTCTTTAATGCAGAGAAATATCCAAAGATGACCTTTGTGAGTACAGGTGTAAAATCATTAGGAAATAATAAGTATGAAATCGCGGGTAACCTGACTATCAGGGACATTACCAAGCCTGTAGTTTTTGCAACAACTTATGGTGGAACGGTAAATACCAAAATGGGCGCCAAAGCCGGATTTAAAGCTAAAACTACGATCAACCGTTTTGATTATAACCTGAAGTGGGATGCAGCAACAGAAGCCGGCGGCCTGGTGGTAAGTAAGGACGTAGACATCACCGTTAATGTGGAGTTGAATCAAACCAAACCTACGCAATAAATTGCGGCGCAATAAATTTGCAGCGCAATTTATTGCACTGCAATTGGAAAATTGGGAAGTTTGTGAAGTGTGAAATGGAATACAAAAAGACACTGGCAGTGAATGAGAGATTCTCGAATCACTGCCAGTTTTATTATTAAGAAATGTCCTGGTAATTTTTAATGCAATCTACTCATTTACACTTTCACATCTTCCTCATTTTCCAATTAGCAAATTAATGCGAAGCGTTCTTCTTATATTCTTTTTCCGTCGCTTTTGCTTTTTCAAAATCAAGGATCACACCATTGATGCAATAACGTAATCCTGTTGGCGGCGGCCCATCTTCAAATACGTGTCCCAGGTGTGCTTTGCAGCGTCCGCATTCAACTTCTGTTCGTTGCATACCAAGCGTATTGTCGGGAATATAAATAATGCTGGTTTTGGAAATAGGCTGATAAAAGCTTGGCCATCCGCAGCCGCTTTCAAATTTTGTATCGCTTTGGAACAGTGCATTGCCGCAGGCAGCACAATAATACGTTCCTTTCTCGTCGAGCTTTTCAAACTTGCTTGACCAGGGACGTTCAGTTCCTTTCTGCCGGGCAATATAGTATTGTTCCGGTGTTAACGCTTTTTTCCATTCGTCTTCTTTCAATTCCACCTTACCGGTGTCAGTCCGGGAATATACTGGCGCTTTTTTTTCACTATTATCCATCTGCTTTTGTTTTTTTGGATCTGTTTGGGAATAACCGCAGTTGACAAACAACAACGGTAAAAGAAGTAAAACAAGATTGAATTTACGAGTCATATATATCGGGTTGAAAAATAGAACATTTTTAGATGCCTAAAGTTGTAGGTATTTACGGAAACCGGGGCAGTTTGGATCAGCTATAAAAAGTTTTAACATTATCTTTTTCCCATTATATTTGACGTCCGTCTAAAATACGGCAGGCGCTTATGTTTAACCTCATCTTATTAGGACCTCCGGGCAGCGGCAAAGGAACACAGTCGGAGAAACTTATTGCCAAATATGGATTTAAGCATTTGTCTACCGGTGATATCCTGCGCGCGGAAATCGCCCAGAAAACCGCGCTGGGAATGGAGGCTAAAAGCCTGATGGAAAAAGGTCAGCTTGTTCCGGATGCAGTGGTCATTGGAATGATTAGTACAGCACTTGATAATCATCCGGGTGTACCGGGTTTCCTGTTCGATGGTTTTCCCCGCACCACCGCCCAGGCCGAAGCCTTAGACGATTTATTACGGCAGAAAAATACTGAGATAGGTATCGTGCTAGCGTTACAGGTGCCAGACGAGGAACTTATCAGTCGTATGATAAACCGTTCAAAGACCTCCGGGCGGGCTGATGACGCAGATGAACAGGTTCAGCGTAAAAGACTGGACATCTATCTAAAGGAGACGCTTCCCGTAGCCAAACACTATGCGCAGAAAAATAAGGTGGAGGGCGTCCATGGAGTAGGTACGGTAGATGATATTTTCAGTAAGATCTCTGATGAAATAGAGAAAAGAAAACCAGATTAACGCCAACCTAACTTTTCCGGCGTTAATTTACTTCGCGTAAAAGATAACGGGGATCTCCTCTTCTGTTTGTTAATAGCATGAACTATGGAAAAACTTGGGAACTATATCCTTGGTGGATGGGTTGATGGAGAAGGTGAAGGTCAGCCTTTGTTCAATGCCTATAACGGGGAGCTGATAGCCCTGTCAAGTACGAAAGGGCTCGATTTTGCCGATGTACTCCGGTATGCACGCCAAACAGGAAATAGTAGCCTCCGCAAAATGACCTTCCACGAGAGGGGACGTATGCTTCGTGCGCTGGCTATCTACCTAAATGAACGAAAAGAAGAATTTTATAATATCAGCTACCTGACAGGTGCTACACGTTCAGATAGCTGGATCGATATTGAGGGGGGCTTCGGCAATTTATTTTCCTACGCCTCCCTTCGTCGTAAGTTCCCTGACCTGCCATATTGTACGGATGGTGAACCGCTTAACCTGAGCAAAGGGAACAGCTTTATGGCCCAGCATATCATGGTGCCAAGGGAAGGTACCGCTATCCATATCAATGCTTTTAACTTCCCGGTCTGGGGCATGTTGGAAAAGTGCGCCGTGAATTGGCTTGCCGGAATGCCCGCTGTGGTAAAGCCTGCGACATTAACCAGTTTTTTAACAGAGGCCGTCGTTAAAGCCATTGTGGATTCAGGTATACTACCGCAAGGTGCGTTGCAGCTTATTTGCGGCAGTGCGGGAGACCTGCTAGACCATGTACAGTCGCAAGACGTGATCACCTTCACGGGCTCGGCATCCACGGGAAATATGCTGCGCTCACATAAACGCATACACGAAGAGAATGTACCTTTTACGATGGAGTCGGATTCACTGAATTGCATCGTCCTGGGTAGTGACGTTGAACCAGGCATGCCGGAGTGGGATATTTTTATTAAGGAGGTGAGGAAAGAGATGACTGCAAAGGCCGGTCAAAAATGCACTGCAATCAGAAGGATATTCGTTCCACAAAATAAAATGGAGGCCGTGTGGAAGGACATTAGTAATTCGCTTTCCCAAACCACTATCGGCAATCCACGTAATGAAAAAGTACGGATGGGCTCCCTTGCTGGGCAGGGGCAGCGTGATGAAGTATTATCCCAGGTGAATAGACTGCTCGCTTCTTCCAGTATACTGTACGGTTCCCTCGATAGTATCTCGGTGATTGATGCAGATGCCAAAAAAGGCGCTTTTATAAGTCCGCTATTATTGTTGAATGAACATCCCTTTACAACCGAAGAGGCTCACCAGGTAGAAGCATTTGGTCCCGTAAGTACCATTATGCCTTACCGTGATATAGAAGAGGCCATTGAACTATCCAGAAAAGGTAAAGGCTCGCTCTGCAGTTCTATAGTAACGGCTGATGACCATATTGCAGTTGATTATGTGTTAGGTGCAGCCACACACCACGGAAGAATTTTGGTATTGAACCGCGACTGTGCGAAGGAATCAACCGGTCATGGTTCACCTTTACCTTTGCTTGTACATGGTGGTCCGGGAAGGGCCGGCGGGGGTGAAGAGATGGGTGGAGTTCGGGGTGTGCATCACTATATGCAGCGTGTTGCCGTTCAGGGTTCTCCTACCACGTTGACGGCAGTGACGAAGACGTATCAGCCGCACGCGAAAACAAATGAGGCAGACAAACATCCATTCCGAAAATACTTTGATGAATTGCAAATAGGCGATACGCTTATTACACACAAGCGTACCATAACGGAAACGGACATTGTCAATTTTGCCAATGTGAGCTGGGATCATTTTTATGCTCACACTGATCATACTTCACTGGAAGGAACATTGTTTGATCGCCCCGTGGCGCACGGATATTTTATACTGTCTGCTGCAGCAGGTTTATTTGTAGATCCGGGAAAAGGGCCCGTTATGCTGAACTACGGATTAGAAGAATGCAGGTTTTTAAAACCTGTTTATGCAGGATCAACTATCGGCGTTAAACTGACCTGTAAAGAGAAAATCGCACAGGAGCAAAAAGAGGAAGACGATATTCCAAAAAGTATCGTCAAATGGCTGGTGGAGGTAAGTGACGAGACGGGCGAGACTGTAGCGGTTGCTACCATTATGACGATGGTCATGAGACAGACTTCAAAACATCAAGCATAGTCATGGTAGGGCAGGTGATCTCAGAAAACATTAATGGTATCGGCGTGATAGAATTCTCTCATCCGCAAAGTAATTCTATGCCCGGTGAGTTGTTGCGTGCATTAGCTGATGCAATTACCACCGCGGGGAAGGATCCGGAAGTAATTGTTATACTACTGAAAAGTACAGGGGAAAAAGCATTTTGTGCAGGCGCTTCATTTGATGAGTTGCTTGCCGTTACGGATGAACATGAAGGAAGAAATTTTTTTATGGGATTTGCCCAAGTCATCAATGCCATGCGACAGGCACCGAAATTTATTATTGGCAGGGTGCAGGGCAAGTGTGTGGGTGGTGGCGTTGGATTAGCGTCGGCTGTGGACTATTGTCTCGCGACTGAAGCCGCTGATGTAAAACTCAGTGAACTCGCTGTAGGCATCGGACCATTTGTTGTTGGACCGGCGGTGGAAAGAAAAATAGGGGGGGCTGCATTCTCTCAATTAGCGATTAATGCCGGCACCTGGAAGAATGCTCAATGGGCAAAGGAGAAAGGATTATTTGCCGAAATTTTTCCTTCGATTGCAGCGCTCGACGATGGGGTAGAAGCATTAATAAAATCATTACTTGCATTCAACCCTGAAGCGATGGCAGAAATGAAAAAGGTTTTTTGGTCGGGCACAGAACACTGGGATGACCTACTGCCTCAGCGTGCAGCTATTAGTGGCAGGTTGGTCCTGAGTGAGTTTACCAAAAAATCGCTTAGGAAAATGTGACAAATTAGCCCACATTTTCGCATCAACACATCCCCACATTACAATCATAGATCATCAAACTCATAGATCGGATCCATATGTTCTCCGGGTACCATTTCAAATATCGGATGAATGATGCCATTATTCAGTCCGTAAACCCATCCGTGTAAATGAGGCCTATTATCCTCCTTCCATGCTTTCTGTACGATCGAAGTCTTCGCCAGGTTCATGACTTGTTCGCGAACATTAAGCTCCACCATCCGGTTAACCCTTTCTTCATTGTTTGTTAACCCATCAACTTCTTCACGGTGATAGCGATACACGTCCTTGATATTGCGTAGCCATTTATTGATGATGCCGTAAGAGTGATTCGTCAGCGCTGCTTTCACACCACCACAACCATAATGTCCGCAGACAATTATATGCTTCACTTTTAATACTTCAACGGCGAACTGCAATACGGATAACATATTGAGGTCTGTATGCACCACCATATTTGCAATGTTACGGTGAACGAATATTTCACCTGGCTGTGTGCCTGTTATTTCATTTGCGGGAACACGGCTGTCGCTACAGCCTATCCACAAAAATTCAGGTTCCTGTAAATTGGCCAGCCGGTTGAAAAAGTCGGGATCATCTAATACTTTTTCAGCGGCCCAGGCTTTATTTTCCAGTAATAGTCTCTCGTAAATTTTCATATGTAGTCTGTATTGAAAGTTCTTCTGTTGGTGTTACAACTTTAGCTGTTTCGGGGACATTGAAAAGCAGGTGCATCGGTTTGTGCATACTTTTCTTTATTTCAACGCGAATGTTTTTCAGGTGTGCATGCAAAAGAAATTCATTTACAGCATCTATCACATCTTTGTCAATAAAATCTGCCCTTGTCGCATCAATAAGCACATATGAATCGGCAGGCACGGTTTCCAGCTTTCGCTTGATGATGGGCTTATTCAAAAATGACACATCCTTTCTGAGCCTCACCAGGTATTTGTTATGATCATGTACCAGCAACACAGACGACCTGAAATTACTACGAACCATAAAAAAGAGCCCAACAATAATTCCGATCACAATTCCGGTGAGCAGATCGCTTAACAAGATGGCTACAATAGTAACTATAAAAGGGACAAACTGATCCCAACCCTTCAGGTAAAATTCCTTGATAAGCGAAACTTTTGCGAGTTTATATCCCGTGAATATCAGGATCGCTGCCAGTGAACACAAGGGGATGGTATTTAGAAACTGCGGGATGAAGGCAACGCAGGCAAATAGTAAGGAGCCATGAAATATGGTAGACATCTTACTCTTTGCCCCCGAATTTACATTAGCTGAGCTTCTCACAATCACGGATGTTAACGGTAAACCGCCAAGCATACCTGATACGATATTTCCTACGCCCTGCGCTTTTAGTTCTCTATTGGTGGGTGTCACCCTTTTATAAGTGTCCAGTTTATCGATGGCTTCAATACCGAGTAGTGTTTCAAGGCTCGCCACAATGGCGAGCGTAATTCCCGTGCTCCAGACCAGCGGATTATTCAAAAACTTTATGTCGGGAAAAGTCAGAAAACCCATGAAACTTTGAATACCGCTTGCCACAGGTAATGAAACAAGGTGTTCCCCTACCAAGGCAGTGCCATTATTCTGGCGCTGGAAAAACAAATTGATCAGGATACCTGTAATTACTACCACGAGCGGACCAGGAACAAATTTGAGCAGGCTTTGTCTTTTCATAAAAGGTCGTTCCCACAGGATAAGGAGTCCAATGGAAATTCCGCCGATGATCATTGCTGCAGGCGTTAAAAATCGGAAGGCGTGAAAAAAGCTGGAAAAAGTGTTTTCATCATTACTTTGGTTGAAACTCTCGTCGCCTGCGAAATCATCATCATATCCCACGAGGTGAGGAAATTGTTTCAATATAAGGATCAGTCCGATAGCGGCCAGCATACCCTTGATTACTGAATTCGGAACGTAGTCACCAAGCACACCTGCTTTGATGAATCCAAAAATGATCTGAAACACCCCCGCAATTACAACTGCCAATAGGAAGGCTTCATATGAAGGCATTTTAGTTATGGCAGTGGCTACAATTACGGTGAGGCCGGCAGCCGGTCCACTAACACTTAACTGGGAGCCACTTAAAGCCCCAATCACCACGCCACCGACTATGCCGGCAATAATACCGGCAAATAAAGGCGCTTTTGAAGCAAGGGCAATGCCAAGGCAAAGTGGGAGGGCAACAAGTAATACAACGATAGAGGCCGACAGGTCATAACCTGCCGTTTTCAGCAATTTTTTCATGAGATCATTTTTCTATGCGGGAGAATGACGAATACTGTTCAGCGGTGAGGTCTAGATGGCTGCATTGGGTGGAGGTGTAGTAATGTCGTCCTTTTGCCTTGACAATAATGTTTCGTCAATGATTTTATGGGGAACAGAAGATATCCAGGTGAACTTCAATAATACTGCATGATCATTTTCCTGTTCAGTAGCATCACCCTGCTTGGCCACGGAAAGGCTATGTGCGGAATTTTCTTCCGACAATTGGTTCTGATATAACAGACCGCCGACCTGCATTACGGGTGCCAGGGGAATGGCAAAAACCATAATGAGCAAAAGGCTGATCAACTTTTTTATCATCGGTTGTAAAACTAAAAACTTGTAGCTATAAAAGACATTAAAAACTGTTAATGTATATTAACATCTAAATATTAAGGCCACCACAAGCGCTGATCACCTGGCCGGTTACATAAGAAGACATATCTGATGCTAAAAAAAGGCTCGTATTAGCGATTTCTTCACCAGTTCCAAAACGTCCAAGCGGGATTTTCTCTAAAAACGATTTGGAGGCTTCTCCTTCTTTAAGATAACTTGTCATGTCTGTCTCTATAAAGCCAGGTGCTATGGCATTACACCGGATATTCCTGCTGCCCAGTTCCAGCGCCATGGATTTGGTAAAGCCGATGATCCCGGCCTTGCTGGCAGCATAGCTCGACTGCCCTGCATTTCCACGAACGCCTACAATGGAACTCATATTGATGATCGAACCTTTTTTTGCTTTCATCATCGGCCTCATAACAAGTTTCGTCATATTGAAAACACTTTTGAGGTTAACCATCATCACCTCGTCCCACTGTTCCGGTGTTAGTCTCAACAACAGGTTATCTTTTGAGATACCTGCGTTGTTTACACAGATATCAATAGTTCCGAATTCAGCCATGACATCATTTACCAGCTGTTCACACTGCGAGAAGTCGGCCGCATTACTCTTGTATGCCTTTGCCTTCACGCCGGATTCTTTTAATTTTTCTTCCAGCAATAAAGATCTGTCCGCGCTGCTGTCACTTACATAGGTAAAGACAACATGTGCACCATGCGATGCAAACTTCAATGCAATGGCTTCCCCTATCCCACGTGCAGCGCCGGTAACAATGGCAATACGGTTCTCGAGTAGTTTCATGGTATATGTTTAGGGGCGCAATATATAGATTAATAGGAATTCACGGTTCACCTTGCTTTACGGATATGTACGCAATATTGTTTCAGGTGTTTGCTCCTGTTTAAGTTGGTCGTAGATGGCGCAAAAGTAAAAAGTGAAATTTTTGTAAGATCAGATTATCGCTTCAGGCTTTAAAGCCTGTATTATCTCCAGGATCTCATCAACATATTTTCTGTCATTACTAAGACGGGGGATTTTATGCTGACCGCCCAGTTTACCTTTTTCTTTTAACCATGTATTAAAGCTGCCCTTGGATAGGCTTTGAACAATGGGCATGCGAAGTGCGATGTCTTTATAGCGCTTGGCTTCATAGTCACTGTTCAGTGACTTTAACGCTATATCAAGTTCATAAGTAAAGTGATCAGGCCGTTCTGGCTCTCTTTCAAATTCAATGAGCCATTGATGCGCGCCGTTTTCATTGTCATCGAAATATACGGGAGCAGCAGTATAGTCATTAACAACGGCCCCTGTCTGCTCACATGCTATAGATATGGCTTTGTCCGTATTTTCAACAATTAGTTCCTCCCCGAATGCATTGATGTAATGGCGAATTCTTCCGCTAACTTTTATCCGGAAGGGATAGAGTGAGGTGAACTGGATAGTATCACCGATGCAGTATCTCCATAATCCGCCATTGGTACTAATGATCAATGCATAATTTTTTCCAATTTCAACTTCCTGCAATCCGATGGTCTGCGCATTCTTTTTACCGTATTCTTCCACGGGCATGAATTCCATAAATATACCGTGGTCGGGGAACAGCAGCATGCCATCAGCATATGGACTGTCCTGGGCGGCAAAAAATCCCTCACTGGCATTATACATTTCGAGGTAATGAATGGATTTACCAATCAGCTTTTCGAACTGCTCACGGTAAGGCACAAACGAAACACCGCCATGCATGTAAAGTTCCAGTTCCGGCCACACTTCGCTGATATTTTGTTTACCGGTAATTTCCAGGATTCGCCTGAATAAAACAATGGTCCAGGTGGGTACGCCAGAGATTGAAGTAACGTTTTCCTGTATTGTTGTATGTGCTAATTTCTCTATTTTATTTTCCCATTCATCCATCAGTGCGATACTTAGTTCAGGTGTTCTGATCCAGGAGCCCCAGAAAGGCGTGTTTTGCATCAGTACAGCACTGAGGTCACCGTAATGGCTTTCTTCATTGAGTTGGTGAACTGTATGGCTTCCGCCAATGACTAGTCCTTTCCCCGTCAGCAGGTCTGAAAATGGATTGAACTCGTAGTACATGGTCACCACATCTTTAACTGCTTTGAAATGGCAGTCTTCCAGGCTTTCTTTGCTAACGGGAATGAATTTTGATTTTTCTGAGGTGGTGCCACTGCTTTTTGCAAACCAGTTGACCGGTGTATTCCACAGTAGGTTTTGTTCTCCATCCATACTTCTTTGGATATATGGCTTCAGGTCATCATACTCATGAATGGGTACGGCCTGTTTAAATGCCTTTACATTGTAGAGGGATGAGAAATCATATTTCCGGCCAAATTCAGTGTATTGTGCCGACGTTACAAGGTCCTGTAAGACTTCCCGTTGTGCCGCCATGGGATTGTCCATCCAGGCCTGGATCCGCCACATCCGCATGCGGGCTAGTCTCGATATGGCGGGGCTCAACAGTTTCATGCATTTAAAATATACAAAATACTTTAGAAATCAACGATTAGGCATTGCCAGCGCCTAAATGGTAATGGTTATATAGCGTATTATTAAGGGACACGGAAAAGGTAAAAACGCCATGCCACTATGGGTAAAAGGCGATTTGAGCCCAAAAAACTATCTCTCAGATTCAGCACGGGCTTCATCGTGCAGGTAGTCCTTTCTTTTCAATTGGAAGTTTCGTCCCAGGTAAAGACGCCTGACCTGTTCGTCATCAGCAAGTTCTTCAGCTGTGCCATGTTTGAAAATTTTCCCCTCGATCAGCAGGTATGCGCGGTCGCAGATCGACAATGTTTCATTGACATTATGGTCCGTGATCAGGATACCAATATTCTTGAACTTGAGTCTCGCTACAATGGTTTGAATATCTTCCACGGCAATGGGGTCAACACCTGCAAAAGGCTCATCCAGGAGGATAAAGCTTGGGTTAACGGCGAGTGCACGGGCAATTTCAGTTCGCCTTCTTTCGCCCCCACTTAGGGAATCGCCGTTATTTCTGCGCACGTGGGTCAAACGAAACTCAGCGAGCAGTTCTTCCATCTTATTCTTTCTCTCCTCTTTAGTGAGCGTAGTCATTTCCAAAACAGCCATAATGTTATCTTCCACCGTTAATTTTCGGAAAACAGACGCTTCCTGGGGAAGGTAACCAATACCCATCTGAGCTCTTTTATACATCGGCATCGAAGTGATTTCCTGTTCATTCAGGAATACTTTACCCTCGTCTGGCTGAATGAGTCCGACAACCATATAAAATGTGGTGGTCTTTCCAGCACCATTCGGACCCAAAAGTCCTACAATCTCTCCCTGCTTAACATCAATGGAAACTCGGTTAACCACGGTACGGTTCCGGTATTGTTTAACAAGGTCTTGTGTGTGGATGATCAGGCTCAATAGAAAAGTTTATCGCGGCAAAAGCCAAAAATACGTAAGTAAATGCCGTAAAAACACAGGAAGGCCGTCTTTAACAGATTTGCAATAAAGCCTATTGTTGATTTACTTTGCACTCTTATTTATAAAGGCAAGCATTTCCATGAAAGTTAAAGATCATATTCAGCAGGCTAAAGAAACCCTTTTTTCTTTTGAAATTTTACCCCCCCTGAAAGGTAAAACCATCAACTCCATCTATGATCATCTCGATCCGCTGATGGAGTTTAAACCTTCTTTTGTTAACGTAACCTACCACCGTAGCGAACACGTTTTTAAGAAGAAGTTGGATGGATCTTTTGAGAAAGTTGAAGTGAGAAAGCGACCGGGCACGGTGGGTATATGTGCAGCGATTATGAATCACTACAAGATCGATGCGGTACCACACCTGATCTGCGGTGGTTTCAACAAGCGTGAAACAGAAGATGCATTGATTGACCTTAATTTTTTAGGGATCGATAATGTTCTCGTATTGCGCGGCGATGCGGCAAAAAATGAAGCTTCTTTTGAACCTGAAGTACATGGCAATAAATATGCACTTGATCTATTAAAGCAGGTGGTGGACCTCAATAACGGCATCTACCAGGAAGAGGATATCCGCGAAGGCTTTCGGACGAGTTTTTGTATTGGTGTTGCAGGGTATCCGGAAAAACATTTCGAAGCACCGAACCTGCAATCGGACCTTGACTTTTTGCGGGCAAAAGTGGAAGCAGGTGCTGAATATATTGTGACGCAGATGTTCTTCGATAATAAAAAATATTTTGATTTTGTGCAGACCTGCCGTGATTCAGGTATTACGGTTCCCATTATACCCGGACTTAAACCGATCACCAACAAAAAACAATTGTCTGTTATTCCCCGCACTTTTCATGTAGATATTCCAACAGATTTGAGCATGGAGATTATGAAATGCAAAGCTGATGCTGACGTTGAAAGGGTGGGCACGGAATGGCTGATTGCACAGTCACGTGAATTGAAAAAAGCGGGGGTACCGGTGTTGCACTACTATACACTCGGAAAACCAAAAGTAATTTATAATGCAGTAAAAGAGATTATCTGATCCGAGATCAGATAATCTCTTTTACTGCATTATAAATTAATGCGATGATGCGATGATGCGATGATGCGATAATGCGATAATGCGATAATGCGGTGATGCGATAATGCGGTGATGCGATAATGCGGTAATGCGGTGATGCGATAATGCGGTGATGCGATGATGCGGTGATGCGATGATGCGGTCATTCGATAATGCGATGATGCGGTGATTCTAT
>JANMMA010000226.1:0-1954 GCA_031372815.1 Sphingobacteriales bacterium | reverse complement strand
GGAAGATGGAAGGCAACTTGGACCTTTCTATGAACTCGAGTCAGTGTCGCCTGCTGCTTTCCTTGCTCCCGGACAAACACTCACTCACCGTCACAGTATTTTTCATTTCTCCGGCGATGAAAAAGCGATTGATCCTATTTGCTGGCGCTTGCTTGGCGTTTCCCTTCAGCAGGTTAAAAACATTTTTAAATAATATAAGCACAAAACATATTTGACTTTGATTATAGCAATCGCTGTCTCCTTTTTTAGGGTCTCCCTGAAAATATAGAAGAGTTATCTACATTGGCTTGTAAGATGTGAACATGGGCAAAAAAGCCGCACAATGGCATAAATAATGCGCAAAGTGCGGCAGACAAAATGTTCTTTGCAAATGTACTACAACCCATTATTTCTGCAATCGCCATCTGTGCAGGAAGATGTTTTTTATCAGAGCGATCTTGGCAGATTATATCAGAGCATTCCTTTTAAAGAACTGGCCTCAAAGATTCCCTCACCGGCCCAAGTACAAACGGGTCGTGGTCGTAAACCTTTTTTAAGAGTAGAGGGTGGTGTTGCCTTAATGGTTCTTAAGCATTACCTGGGATTAAGTGATGAATTATTAATAGAGCGATTGAATACCGACTGGTGCATGCAATACTTTTGCGGTCTTCAGTTAGGGTTGCGAAAGATAAAAGATAAGAACCTTGTAAGCTGGTGGAGAGGCTGGCTTGGAAAACACCTCGATATACAGCAGTTGCAAGTTGTATTGATTGACCACTGGAAAGCTCAGATGCAGCACAGGCATGTAACGATGATGGATGCGACCGTATATGAAAGCCATGTTCGCTATCCCACGGATGCAAAATTGATATGGGAAAGCATTATAAAGCTGCATGGATTGCTGGAGCAAAAACGCAAATGGCTGAAGTTACGTCGTAGCCGCAGTAATTACAGCAAACATAAAAAACAATACCTGGCCTATCAGAAAAGCCGTAAAAAAAGTAAGCGTCAGGACAAAAGGCTACGTAAACAACTACTCAAATATATGTTGAGGTTGAGTGAGTGTCTCAATCATCTGCAACAAAAGTATCAATATCGCTATAGCGGTAAAGAACAAAAATTGCTGAACGTTATACAAACTGTTTATGGGCAACAGCATGAACTCTTATATGGCGACCGGGAAAAAGTAAACCGACGAATTATATCGCTTTGTAAACCTTACCTGCGCCCTATTGTAAGAGGCAAGGAAGTAAAGCCGGTAGAATTTGGCGCCAAGATACATAAGGTGCAGGTAGATGGAATCAGTTTTATCGAACATCTCAGTTATGAAGCTTTTAATGAAGGGACACGTCTAAAACAATCTGTCGCCTTCCACCGTAAACATTTTGGCAAGCTCAGCCAACTGGGAGCCGATGGTATTTATGCTACCAATAAAAACAGGCGTTACTGTACAAAAATGGGTATTGCCACCAGTTTTACCTCCAAAGGCAAAGAAGGTAAACTGGCTGATCAAAAGAAAGCCATGCGATCAGCATTAAGCAATGTACGGGCTACCATACTGGAAGGAAGTTTTGGCAATGAGAAAAATCACTACCTATTAAACAAGATAAAAGCTAAAACACAACTCACTGAAATAGCCTGGATATTTTTTGGGATGCTTACAGCTAATGCATCTGTTATCAGCAAACGAATAACAGAATCTCATCAACGACAACGAGCCTGAAACCAATTGTTCTTAACGCTGCTGCCAACAACAGCAGAGCCATTGTATTGCCTGAACAATCAGAAATCGGTTACTATGAGATCTTTACGGTCTATCTAATCATTTTAAAAACAATAATCCATTCTTCTCATAAAAAAGAATGGATTATTTAGGAATTATCGAGGAGACCCTAAAAAAGCTACACATATTGTGTTATATAAATGCTGTGGGCTGACAAAAAGTATTTCCTGATTTAATCATTACCAAATTAAC
>JANMMA010000223.1:0-3518 GCA_031372815.1 Sphingobacteriales bacterium | reverse complement strand
GAAATCATCTTGGAAATCGCCCCAAGGGTTGGCGAGCATATTATCAGGCTGGAAGATATATGCTCCGCCATAGAAAATTTCAAAGATGAGATCGCGCTGATCTTCTGGGGCGGAATAAATTATTATACCGGCCAGCTATTTGATATGGCCACGATAACGCGAACTTCTCATGCTGCCGGAATATTGGTGGGGTACGATCTTGCCCACGCTGCCGGTAATGTAGCGTTGCAACTTCATAACTGGGGGGCCGACTTTGCCTGCTGGTGCAGTTATAAATACCTCAATAGCGGACCCGGCGCAGTGGGCGCTGTGTTCATTCATGAAAGGCACCATAAAGATCCTTCTGTTAATCGTTTGGCAGGTTGGTGGGGGTACGACAAAGCCACCCGCTTCAACATGGAAAAAGGATTTAAACCCATACCCACGGCAGAAGGATGGCAACTCTCCACACCTTCCCTGCTTCTATATGCATGCCACCTGGCAGCATTACATGAATTTGAAACTTCCGGCTGGGATAATATCTTACTTAAACAGAAAGACCTGAATGCATATTTATGGTTCCTGCTGAATGAATTAAATACGGCACAACCTGAGCAGGTGATAGAAATTCTAACGCCTCCGCAAGAGCGGGGTTGCCAGGTATCGCTGTTGATGTTGAAGAAAGGAAAAAAGGTGTATGATGGGCTGATGAAGAAAGGAATTATTGTCGACTGGCGTGAACCCAATGTCATCCGGCTTGCACCCGCTCCGCTGTATAACAGTTTTGAAAACCTATGGACGTTTTACCATGCCATGAAAGAATTACTGGCAGATTGATATAGATTATATATAATAATTCTCATGACCCGCAAAACATTGTACGGACAGATCATAGCAAGGAAGTCGTACCTCTGTGTTGGACTTGATACTGATATTACCAGGATTCCCAATCATCTCAAGCAACATCCCGATGCAATTTTTGAGTTCAATAAAGCCATCATAGATGCCACCCTTGAGTTCTGTGTGAGTTATAAGATCAACACAGCATTTTACGAAGCATTGGGCGTGAAAGGATGGGAGGCGATGGAACGCACGGTGAACTATATACCGGCCACACATTTCAAAATAGCCGATGCAAAAAGAGGTGATATCGGGAATACATCGAGCCAGTATGCAAGGGCGTTTTTTGAGACGATGAATTTTGATGCCATTACGGTGGCGCCTTATATGGGGGAAGACAGCATCAGGCCTTTTTTGGAATATGAACATAAATGGACGATCGTACTCGGACTTACTTCCAATAACGGTGCGAAAGATTTTGAACTGCAGTCCAATGGCAGCAAAATGCTATATGAGCAGGTCATTGAAACTGTATCACGGTGGGGCACACCCGACAATCTCATGTTCGTTGTTGGCGCTACACGGGCCGAGGAATTTACAAACATACGCGCCATTGCACCTGACCATTTCTTTCTCGTTCCGGGTGTTGGCGCACAAGGCGGAAGCCTCAAAGACATTTCAGAAAAAGCAATGATTCGTGACTGTGGTATCCTGGTCAATGCCAGCAGGGCCATCATTTATGCTTCCGAAAATGAAGACTACGCCGCAGAAGCAAAAGCCATCGCGCAGCAATACCAGTTTGAGATGCAGGGGTATTTGGATTTGTTATAATAAATTAGTAGTTTATCTGCCAATAATCCATCAAGCATACCATGAAAGCTATAATAAGTTTAAGTTTAGTTTTATTCATCAGTTGTATAACAGCCTGTAGTAAGAATAAAATCACTGAAGTTTTACCGCCAACAAATAACATTGACGTATTAAATCAAAGTATCATCTATAAAACTTTTGCAACAATACCTTCACCGGCTGACAGTGCCAGGGGGGTCTTTAAGGATAGCATAAAAGTTTCCAGAACTGTCAGCATTAATAGCGAAGAGTTCTTTAAGAACATTCAGTTTGTTACTGCAACCAGGTCATTTGCAGGATTTAGCTTAGTTTATAACGATCCTTCAAAGTCTTTGCCTTACTTTTTTTTTACGGCCCAGTGTTTTCCTGACGTTCCCGGGTATTTTCAACTCAAAAAGGCGTATACATACATCTCACCAGCAGGGAATCTCAAACCTCTGTTTCTTGGTGCAAGCAATGGTTTGGATGGTATGAATTATTTTGTCAATAATGTCTACCCACCAGATGCAGATTTTCCGCTTTTATCTAAAACATATACCAGTGTGACCTTTACTAATAGAATTAAGATACCGTTACCTTCTATTCGTGACAGTGCGATATACGCAAGTGGTCATATATCAGGCTACGTTATTGATTATTATAGTAAGACAGATACTTCGAAGTATCTACACAGATGGGATTTTACTGTGGATTTTACAGATTTAAGATTATATCTGTAATAAAGCTACTCCTGGTATAGAGTTACTATTAAAGTTTACCAAAGTTTTTTTAGAGAATGTTCATAAAATCAATGCCTTAGACAGTGACGAATTGATAGTAAACTTGATTCACAGACCTTTCAAAACTTCCGCCAACAAGCGTTTTTTAATATCCTCAAACTAACAATGGACAATGTTTTATGATGATAAAACATCAGTATTTGTGGGAAATGCCATAGCTATGTTTCTAATTACCTATTTCTTTACAGATCTATAAACTCATTGTCAACCCCTCAGGTATGTCAAAGCAGGTCAGGGAGATAGTTGTTGCAGATGAAATAATCTTAAATAAAATTCATTTTATCCGTGGGTATAACGTGATGTTAGATCGGGATCTTGCAGAACTTTATAGTGTAGAAACAAGACGCTTAAAGGAACAGGTCAACAAAAATGCCAGTCGCTTCCCCAAACATTTTATGTTCGAATTGTCCAAAGAAGAAAATGAAATCTTAAGGTCGCAAAATGCGACCTTAAGACATGGTGCTTTTTCGAAGTATTTAACATACGCCTTTACCGAGCATGGCGTATTGATGCTTTCCAATGTGCTAAAAAGCGGCAGAGCCATTGAGATGAGCATAAAAATAATCGATGTATTTGTCCAAAGGCCACGGATTGGTTTCAGGCGCAAGGATGAAAAGGACTAATTATCACACACATCTTCCTTCCCGCCATTACCATTCCGAACGGATAGTAATCACCGCACTAGATTCTAATGCCTATTCAACTTCCGGGAGTTGATTTGATGTCTGTTTCAAAGAACTGTTACAGCACTCAAAATAGCATTTCTTTTTTTTCAATTGAAAGAAAAAAATTCTTATTCCTACAAGGGTAAGAACATTCATCCGTGTCCGTAGTGCAGGGCATTGAAGACTAGGCTTTGATCATCATCGCAGCCCTGCACTACGGAATGGATGCGCCAACGCCGTTACTGCAGCCTGGATTTATTCTGTAGCTGATCGGCGGCGGCAGGCCTGTTCTGCAGCCAGGGATTTCAGTGCACAGTGTACCGCTTGTATTTGTGGCAGCGAGGCCGCGGGAGCGAGCCCTGCGAGCGGACGTGGCCGAAGCGTCCGCCACCACCGCCATGGCGCA
>JANMMA010000221.1:0-24915 GCA_031372815.1 Sphingobacteriales bacterium | reverse complement strand
GGAGAATGACACGTCCGGTAATACCATTAAACGTTTTTACATGAGTATTGAATTCAATATCCTGGTATTCCATAACCACGGTTTCATTCCGATAAATATCCTCCCGAATTTTAGGTATGCTAAGGCATCCTTCATTATACGGCCATTCTTCACCATTCAAACTCAGAATTTTTGCGTTAATGAATACTTCTCTGAGGCCTGGTCCATCTGGGTATTCGTCCTTCTCGTCATCATCAAGATTTTCAAAGATCTGGGTGCTGTCTGCCACAAAAAGTCTGATCGAGCGATTTATCTGGGGCGCAGCGAGACCAACACCGTTAGATCCATACATTGTTTCCCACATATCTTCAATAAGTTTGTCGAGTTGTGGATAGTCGGGGCTTATCGTTGCAGCCTTTTCCCTGAGTATGGGATGGCCATATGCCACAATGGGTAAAATCATGGTGCAAATTTAGCTAGAAAATGATAAAGCAGCGGCTATTTCGGGTCTCCGGTTCGTTCGTTTAACGTTCACCTGATGATTGACAATAATTTTGGAAGAAAAAAGGTTAGACTATTTTATTCTTGCCAGGTATTCCTGTAGCATCATGGTCGCGGCTATTTCATCTACCAACGCCTTATTCCTTCGGTCCTTTTTTTTGAGTCCCATTTCAAGCATGGACCTGGTGGCCATCTTAGAAGTAAAGCGCTCATCCACCGTGGTAATAGGGAGGGCGGGAAATAGTTTTTTCAACCTTTTAATAAATTCTCTAACGTGGGCAGTGGCATGCGTATCGCTGTCGTCAAGGTTTTTGGGCTTACCAATAATGATCTGCTCCACGGGTTCTTTGGCCAGGTATTCTTTAAGGAAAGTCATGATATTATGGGTCTCCACGGTGGTTAGCCCCGTGGCAATGATCTGCAGCGGATCGGTAACGGCTATGCCTGTTCGCTTAGTGCCAAAATCGATCGCCATAATTCTCATGCCGATAAATATTTTAAATAAACAGATCAGTGATCACAAAGATGGCAAAAACAACACTGGCAATTCCATTTGCGGTCATAAAGGCCAGGTTTACCCGCCTGAGGTCATCGGGTTTAACAATCGAGTGCTGGTAAAAAAGCATACCGCAAAAGACTAATACGCCAAACCAATACCAAAGCCCGAATCCACCGTACCATCCTGCCGTAATTACACATAAGGCAGAAATGACATGAAGCAGTTCCGATAACCGGAGCGCTTTTGATTTGCCCATCCAGGCTGGCATGGAGTAAAGCTGATTTTCTCTGTCGAACTCCTCATCCTGCAATGCATAAATGATATCGAAACCGCTGACCCAGAAGATCACCGAAAAGGAAAACAAGATTGGCAAAAGGGCGAATTGCCCCGTAATGGCAAGATAGGCCCCGATGGGAGCGAGTGAAAGACCCAGCCCAAGCACAAGATGGCAAAAAGGTGTGAATCTTTTGGTGTAGCTATAGCCCAGGATTACGGCCAGTGCTACGGGTGATAGTACAAAGCAGATAGTATTGATGAAATAGCTGAGGATTATAAATAACACACAATTGATGATGGTAAATAACAGTGCATTCTGTGGTGTTATAATTCCCTTTGGAATTTCCCTGATGGCAGTTCGCGGGTTCTTTTCGTCATATTTTCTGTCGAGCCACCGGTTAAATGCCATAGCTGCGCTTCTTGCCGTCACCATACAGCCAAGTACCAGCAGTAATAAGACCAGATAGTGTTGTGTGAACAGCCCTTCAAAGCTATCTTCTTCACCAATACCAGCGGGCCTTCCGACAGATGGAATATCGCCATAAACTACCTGAAATAAACCCAGGAAAAATCCAATTAAGGCAAACGGCAGGGCGAAAATGGTATGCGAGAATTTTATAAGGGAGAGATAATTTTTGACCATATACCAATTTCGGATTGCGGATTGCGGATTTTTGCAAAGTTCGACATAAATATTGATTCTGCTGCTATGTATTAATACCCCTTCATCATTTTATACATTTCCCAAAACACGATGCCTGCCGCGACGGAAATGTTCAACGAATGCTTCATGCCGGACTGCGGTATTTCCAGGCAACCATCGCAAACACGAATTACCGCATCCTGTACTCCCTCCACTTCATTGCCAAGAATCAGCGCGATCTTATCGTGCTTTTGTACCCTGATATTCTGCAACATTACACTTCCTTCTGCCTGTTCAATAGCATGAATGGAATACCCGTTTTTTTTTAATTGTTGGATGGCAGTGAGGATATTCTCATGATATTCCCATGACACCGTATCCGTTGCTCCTAATGCAGTTTTATGGATATCCCGATGAGGAGGACGCGGTGTGTAGCCGCAGAGATAAATGCCTTCCAGCAAAAAAGCATCGGCAGTTCTGAAAATGCTGCCCACATTATTCATGCTGCGTACATTATCAAGTACCACCATCACGGGTATCTTGGAGGAACGGCGAAATTCATCGACTGATTTCCGGTTCAGTTCATCCATGGAGAGTTTACGCATCAGGCAAAGGTAAACCTAAGGCGAATAACAATTCGGCGTTAACCTGGGAAATGCAAATGCCATTATAGTTTCACAAGTTTCTGCCGGTATTGTTCCTTGTTCCTGTTAGTGACTTCTATAAAATACACGCCCTTCGCCCATTTGGAAGTCTTCAGGTCTATTGTATTGGTTCCTCTTACAACAGATTGCATGATATTCACCTGTATCCTTCCCGCCATATCAACTACCCTGATATTGATTTGCTGGTCGGCCTTCGACTTAACTTTCAACATACCGTTATCCCCTATCGGGTTCGGATACACGCTGAAAGCAATTGTTCCTGGCACGTCGCCGAAATCAGCGCATGCTCCATTATCCGGCATATTATTATCCAGCCATTCAAGCCTGGTGTGAAGCCAACTCTTTAATGTTGAAACCTCTCCTGTGTAAGAGGTCGGAATTGGATTTGGGTTTGGCCATACGTATTTCCCGAGAATCGGCCATTTAGTAAAATGACGTTGTTGCGCTTCGGACACGACCCCCGCAATGGAATCCACCAGTGCATCCATACGGTTAGGGCTAAGCGTAGTCTGCCTAAGGCTCTTCCAACGACATCTAAGGCTGCCCGTAAAGGCGGTATCAGTCATTAATTTATTCCACCAAAATGGAATGAGTCCGGCGCCGTCACCCGGACAAACCTCGTTGAATTTATAGGCCCATCCATATACATCACTTCCCGAACAGTAGTCAGCATTACGATACGCCAGGTCATAATCCCAGACTGGCCCCATCACTATTTTTTTATTTTTGCTGTCGCGATCCTTGTACATATAAGTACTCAGGCGATAGCCATCCACATTGCGACTTACTTCGTTCACAATAAAATAATCGATGAAGGTAGAGAGGTCAGCAAATTTTCTGACGCCATTTACAGGATCCTGGAATTGCGTTCCGTAAAGAGCGGTTTCAAAACTATCTACATAGCTTTTGAGGTAAGCTTTTTGCTCAGGCACCATATCTCCCGGCTTCGGCACTATATAAGAAAACTGCCTGGTAGTTGCATTAGTAGCATTAGGCGGGCGATAGGAAGAAAACCACCCGTTGGGTTCTTTGTCAAGGCTGAAAATATATCCGCCTGTAACGGCGTCTCCACTGATATCTGTTTTTGCCATTTTGGTAATATTCACCCGGCCTGCATTCCGTTTGATTTTTTCCATGAATACGTATACGCCAACATATTCGCCGTTCAGTATTACTTCCACCACTAAGGTACGTGCGGCCCAGTGGCCAAGAGTACTGGAAAGACCATATGCCAGTACATTTCGCATCAGTGTTTTATCAGTATACGGAGCATAGAGCACCCAGTCGCTTTCCTTTGGCATACCGAACAACGGTTTGTCCACAGTTTTGCCTGCTGCATCCCTCAGTTCAAGGGAGTAAGATTTCATCGGAAACATCTGGGACGACTGACCGCGTATCTCAATCCCTATTTTCCCTTTGTACTGGGTAAACGTATCAGTCAGGTTATTACGCTTTCCGGGACCATTATCTATGATGCCCATATCGGCCGTGATCTTGGGATCATCGGGGATGGTCTGCCCGTTGGTATTGATGACGATTACCGGAAGATTGGAGGAAGTGAAGTTTATGGTCTGGCTGAAGGTCGCCTGAGCCATAAAGGCAAGCAATAGTAATCCGTAAAATTGTTTCATAAGCGTCGGCGAAAACTACTCAAAAAAATTGTTATTCCCTAGTGTTGACGAAGGGAATGACTTTTCCACAACGAGGAAAATACCGTGTTTTACCAGTAGCCATCAGCCTATTTTTGCTGATCTCCAAAGGATTAAACCAAACATGTCAAAAACGGCCGATACCCCATTAATGCAGCAGCATAAGGCGATCAAGCAAAAATATCCTGATGCCGTGCTGTTATTCAGGGTGGGCGATTTCTATGAAACCTTTGGCGAAGACGCAGTGATTACATCCAGGGTTCTGGGCATTACCCTTACTAAACGCAATAATGGCGGCGCTACTTCTTCTGAACTCGCTGGTTTTCCGCATCACTCGCTGGATACCTATCTGCATAAACTGGTAAAAGCAGGCTACCGGGTAGCGATATGCGACCAACTTGAAGATCCTAAACTGGCAAAAGGAATCGTCAGGCGCGGTGTTACTGAACTGGTCACACCAGGTGTTGCTACCAATGATAAATTGCTGGAACACAACACTAATAATTTCCTTTGTGGGATACATTTTTCTGAGGATAAAAACGGGATCGCCTTTCTCGACATTTCCACGGGTGAATTTTTTGTAGCGGAAGGAAATATAGAATATATAGACAAGTTGCTGCAAACCCTGAAGCCTGCTGAAATTATTTTTCAACGAAACCAGCAAAAGTTTTTTAAAGAAACATTCGGTGCCCGTTTTTATACATACCCTCTAGAAAGCTGGATATTTGATGAAGTATATGGAAAGGAAAATCTTCTCAAACATTTTGGCACCCACTCCCTGAAAGGATACGGTGTGGATGATCTGCATTCGGCCATCATTGCTGCCGGTGCAGTTCTCCATTACCTGAAAGACACCGAACATCCCAACCTGCAGCACGTGACCTCGGTGCAGCGGATCGATCGTGAGGATTATTTATGGATGGATCAATTCACCATCAGGAACCTTGAATTGCTCGGAACGGGTTCCGAGCATGGCGAATCATTGTTGAAATCCCTCGACAATACCGTTTCACCAATGGGCGGAAGGTTGCTGAAACGATGGATCATCTTACCCTTGTTGGATATGTCCAGGATCAATGAGCGACTCGACCTTACAGAATTTTTTATCAAAGATACTGACCTGCGTAATCTTATAGTACAACATATCAAACACTGTGGGGATATCGAGCGACTGGTCAGCAAGATTCCTTTGAAAAAAATAAATCCCCGGGAAGTGAGACAGATTGCCCGCGGACTGCATCATGTTTCGGAGATCCGTAAGATGGGCCTGACCTCATCCAACCCTTATCTCAAAAGGCTTTGTGATGCGCTCAACCCCTGCGAGTTCATTCGCGAAAAGATACAACAGGAACTCGTCGAAAATCCGCCGGTGCTTGCTTCTAAAGGCGGACTGATCGCCTCTGGAGTTAATGCCGAACTTGATGACCTCCGGCAAATCTCCACTACCGGTAAAGAGTACCTGCTATTATTGCAGCAAAAAGAAAATGAAAAGACCGGTATCTCGTCGCTGAAAATCGGGTTTAACAATGTTTTCGGATATTATCTTGAAGTAACCAATGGACAAAAGCACAAGGTGCCACAGGAATGGATCAGAAAACAAACCCTGGCCAATGCAGAAAGATACATCACCCCTGAGCTCAAAGAATATGAAGAAAAGATTATGGGTGCAGAAGATAAAATATTGCAGATAGAATCAGATGTATTTAGCAGGCTGGTCACCGAACTACAGGATTATATGGCACCGATGCAGGTGAATGGAAATGTACTGGCTATACTTGATTGTATCTCCTGTTTTGCCTACAATGGCGTACTGTATAATTACCGGAGGCCTGAGTTGCATACCGGTCCGGAGCTCGAATTGAAAGAATCAAGGCACCCAGTGATTGAAAGAAACTTGTCGCCCGATCAGTCTTATATCGCCAACGACATATACCTCGATCAACAAACCCAACAGGTCATTATCCTTACCGGCCCAAACATGAGTGGTAAGAGCGCACTGCTACGACAAACTGCCCTGATCACATTGATGGCACACATGGGTTCTTTTGTTCCTGCATCTGCCGCACGCATTCCACTTACAGATAAAATTTTCACCAGGGTTGGTGCCAACGACAACCTCAGCGGAGGCGAGTCAACTTTTATGGTGGAGATGAATGAAACGGCAAGCATCATTAATAATATTTCCAGGAGGAGTTTGATTTTATTGGATGAAATTGGCAGGGGCACATCAACCTATGACGGAATTTCCATTGCATGGAGTATCGTTGAATATCTACATAATTCAGACTGCAAACCACTAACTCTTTTTGCAACGCATTACCACGAGCTGAATGAACTGGAAAATAAATTATCAGGTGTAAAGAATTTTCACATTACCAACAAAGAGTCCGGTAATAAAATTATTTTTCTGCGCAAACTGGCTCCGGGTGGAAGTACTCACAGTTTTGGTATTCACGTGGCTAAAATGGCCGGTATGCCTTCTTCATTGATAAAAAGAGCCAATGAAGTATTGCAACTGCTGGAAGAAAAACATTCCAATGAGGATATCGGCCAGGCCGTATTAAAATTGATTGCGCCGAAGGTCCAGTTGTCGATTTTTGATGCACATACCGAGACTTTCGAAGAGATCCGAAAACTGCTCGATGATATTGATATCAATCGACTTACACCGGTAGAAGCATTGATGAAATTAAATGAGATAAAAAATAAACTGAAGTGACAACTCGGCTGATTTCGCTGGCTTATCAGATAAGTATATTCAACTGTATGTAGCGTTTTTGATGGACGCCATAATTACCGGAGTGGCGAACTATTATTATACATTCATTCTTTTGCGAAATGCAGACGGATTTTCACCTCCGAATTTTTTGAATGTACGGTTGAAATGGGAAAGGTTTTCAAAACCAGTGTCGTAACAAGCTTCCGTTACGTTTTTATTCATTAGCAATAATTTCTTTGCCTGGTTAATACGGTATTTGTTTACATAATCGGTGAATGTTATTGAAGTTGACCTTTTGAAGTACCGGCAAAATGCAGCGGTACTAAGGTTCACCAGGGAGGCAGCAGTATGGGAATCTGGTTGCTGCTGATAATGATCTTCAACATACCTGTGGATACGCTGCATTCTTTGTTGTTCTTTAAAATCCGAAAGGTTTTCTAAAGGTCTTGCGTTAAGCTGCTCATATTCTTCGGAAGCCGCCAGTATCCCAAATACGTTAAGCAGTTTCATCATCCGGTCAAAGGGTTGCGAAGACTCCAATTCCATCAGCATATTGCCCACCATTCTTTTTGTTTCGCCGGAAAATGCAATGGCAGTGCGTGCTTTTTCAAATAGCTGTTTGCATTGTTGCATCTCAGCGAGCAACATAAAATCCCGACCCAGGAAATCTTCTTTCATTTGCACTACTACCTGTTCACACTGTGTGCGCACACCGTAATCAAAATTAAGATGCGGGACGTATGGGCCGATGAGAACCAGATCACTTCCCTCATACCTTGAAATGTGATCACCGATATGCCTGGTTCCTGATGCGCCGGTTACAAAAACGATTTCATATTCAGGATGAAAATGCCAGTAATAATAATCGTTCAGTCCGGGTGTTAGTAATAACCTGAACGAATTTCCATCGCTGACCCCTACCTGCTCCAAAGCAACCTTCATGGGCAAATTTTGTACTTAAATATACCAAACTAACATAGCATATCATTATTTGGTCAATACAGTACAAATAATAGCCATTACAAGTGTAGTTAATGGGGCCGTTTGAAGGGTACATTTGATCATCCTTCATTTCAAACATTTGTTTTATGGAAAAAAAGACTCCTTCTATGACGCCCACTATGACGCCGACGATGGCGCCCTCAATGATCCCTGATAATGCACACAAGGATATCCCTGGTAATCCTTCCACAGCTAAAAGCAGCGTTGAAAAACTCAATGACCGTTCCAACGGTAAACCATTGCGTGTGCTTTCCGAAGAAGACTGGCAATTCTGGAAAGACAATGGTTATATCGTGATCAGACAGGCAGTTCCGGAAGAACAGGCCGACAGGATGGCTGCCATGCTTTGGGAGTTTGAAGAAAAGGATCCGAATGATCCAAATACCTGGTATGCGCCACCGCTTCGTGAAATACAGATGAAAGAACTCACCAATAGTGGTATGGTGGAAATTTATAATCACCAGTATCAGTGGGATAATCGCCAGTTTCCCCGGGTATACGATGCTTTCGTAGACATCTGGGGCACAGAAAAACTTTGGGTCACGATTGATCGTGCTAACCTTAATTTACCCATGCGTCCAGGATTTGAATTCAAGGGATTCATTCACTGGGATTATGATCCGGAAACCAAGCCGGTGAATGTTCAGGGTGTGATCGCGCTGGCAGACCAGACCGATGAAAACATGGGTGGATTTCAAGGTATTCCTGAACTTTATAGGACTTACGACACATGGAAACTAACACAACCGGAAGACCGTGATCATTTTAAGCCCGATGTCACCGGGTTCGAAAAAGTAAAGGTGAAAATGAATAAAGGTGACCTGCTGATATTTAATAGCCTGCTGGCCCATGGTATCAGGCCCAACACTTCTGAAAATAAGGTGAGGCTGGCACAGTATATTTCGATGA
Organism: Sphingobacteriales bacterium; assembly: GCA_031372815.1. GTDB lineage: Bacteria > Bacteroidota > Bacteroidia > Chitinophagales > Chitinophagaceae > Pollutibacter. Next base: position 16,073 of record JANMMA010000221.1, on the reverse strand, counting down.
TGCCAGCACAGGAGGAGAATGAATCCCTTCGCCAGTGGCGTATTACTTCATGGCGTGACCGGATTGCTCCTGAAGGTTATGCATTTCCAGGCGACCCGAGAGAATGGGAAAAAACAAGGTACACCACCGCGGTGTTGTCTGACCTTGGAAAAAAGTTGTTGGGCTTGGAGAAATGGGCGGACTAGCGAATTAACGGATTAACGGATTGGCGGATTAGCGGATTAGCGGATTGGCGGATTGGCGGATTGGCGGAAAGGCCTGCCATTTGTAAATTAAAAGGATGAACACAAAACTGAATACCGGCAATGAGATGCCCCTGCTCGGGTTGGGTGTCTATGATATGCATAACGAGGAAGCCATTGAGGCAGTCAACCATGCACTGTTAACCGGTTATCGGTTGATCGATACCGCGTCCATGTACGGCAATGAGGAGCAGGTAGGCATTGCCGTTAATAAAGCAGGCATCATCAGAAGTGAGATATTCATCACTACCAAGGTCAACAATGCACAACAAGGTTACGACGCAACCCTCAAAGCGTTTGACCAAAGCCTAAAAAAGCTGGATACTGATTATATCGACCTCTACCTGCTACACTGGCCAATTAAATCATCCAGGAAGGAAACCTGGAAAGCGATGGAAAGGTTGTTCGACGAAAAGAAAGTTAAGGCAATAGGAGTGGCAAATTACCTATTGCCTTTTCTTCATGAACTGGAAAGCTATGCCAACATTACGCCAGCTGTGAACCAGGTCGAATTCAGTCCCTGGCTTTACCTTGAAGAATTACTCACTCATTGTCAGAAAAATAATATTGTTTTACAGGCATATTCACCACTGGTAAGGGGCAAGAAATTTGAGGACCCGGTATTGCAACATATCGCGCAGAAGCACCAGAAAAGCCCTGCACAGGTGATCATCCGATGGAACCTGCAACTTGGTGTGTCTCCCATTCCAAAATCATCTAACCCATCCCGTATCGAAGAAAATTTCGACGTGTTTGATTTTCATCTTGACGACAAGGATATGGCAGCCTTAAAATCCCTGAATCAAAACTTCAGGGTGGTAGATGATCCTATGGATTACTTCTGATCAAGTTTGCTTATCATCACGGGACAATGAAAGAAACGGCTGTAACTGTTGCCGGATTAAGGTTAGGAAATACAGTTCTGCCGGCAATAGGATCGTCATAGCTATTACTCCAGAATGAGTCGCCATAAACCCTTGCGTACACCGTGGATCCCGATGTAAAACCAAGTGTATTTAATTCAGCTTTGGTTAACGTTTTGTCAGATGGACTCATTTTTACTACTACTGTTTCAAGTGCTTTTTGAAAAATTGAATTACTAACTGCAGACCTGGTACTTAAAAAAATTCGCAGATATTTTGGTGCACTGTTGTTAGCCGCCGGCGAAGTTATTACTGAAATGGTCACTGCATTGGCTGCCACGGCAGCCGATAATCCAGTCACGGTTGTGGTTGAAAGTTTCCCCAGTGATGGAATCGGTGTAATCAGCGTTCCGGTCCCATTATTATAGGCATGGTTTATTCCATATAGTTTAAACGTACCATAACCCGGCTTTTCAAATATCAATGCTTTTTTGCCAAAACCTATATACGGAATAAAAAACTTTCCATCTGGCCCGGTGACCGATTTCAACGGCGGTGATGTACTATCCACTGAAACAGTCATACCGTTTTTTTCAACTTCGAGCGTCGACTCATCATACAACATCACTTCTCCATAAATTGGAGCCTCAATAGACGAAACCGGCGGAACAATAGGGCTAGATTCTTTTTTACTGCAGGAAAACATAAACAATAGCAGTAACATATAAGCATAGCCGAATATTCTGGTCATATTAAATACTTGAATGGTTGGTAATTGGTTGGATAAGATCCCAGAGGTTTCCATAAAGATCAGCAAAAACAGCAACCTGCCCATATTCCTCCTGAGATGGTTCCCTGATAATTTGTATGCCGTGATCCAGCAGGTTTTGATAGTCACGTTCAAAATTGTCTGTATGCAGAAATAAAAAAACCCTTCCTCCTGTTTGGTTCCCGATTCTTGACTGCTGTAGTTCATTGGCACCTTTCGCGAGCAAAAGGCAGCAACCAGAGGATCCATGCGGCCTTACCATTACCCAACGTTTGGTTTCACTCAGCACAGTGTCTTCTACCAGGGTAAAGTGAAGTCTATTGCAGTAAAAACTGATGGCTTCATCATAGTCGCGAACCACCAGGGCAATATGTGCGATGTCTTGTTTCATATCTACTTTAGCTTTTGCCTTCTCAGCATCAGTTCCCGCATTGTGGTAACAATAATATTTTCCTTAATGATATATTTCTTTAGTTCAGGATTCATCATGGCCAGATAGTCACCTTCCCTCACAGGACCTGAATCAGAAATATAGGGAAACACCTCAGTGGGTTTAATACAGTGCATAATAACATAAGTAATTCCAGGCTTTATTTCCTTGAAAGCATTGATATAAAATGCTGTCTTATATTTTGCCAGGTTTTCTTTAGTTGGGGCAACTCCGGCAGGCAGGTGGGGTGCATAGCTGGTGTTGTGTAAATCATCAATGACGGGCAATCCGGCAGACCAAAGCATTTTACCTATCGCTCTGGTCTGGGCAAGGTTTCCTGCACCTACCTGTGCAGAAACAAGCGTGTTATGACCACAGGGAAACATGATGGGAATATTATATTCAATTCCCATCTTGATATAGCGCTCAACAAAGGCGGGTGTGGCAAACAGTGTTCCCATGTGTGAATCCAGGTGAGTTGGCGCAAAACCCATATTTTTAGCGCGCGCTATCTGCGCCCTCATTTCAGTTTCTACTTCATCCGCTGTAGCGTGTTTCACCACGTCTTCAACAGATGACCACATCGCTCCTTCACTATCTACAAGGCCAGGTACTACTGATTTACCACTGAGCGGACCCCAGCGATAATCTTTCCATTCACTGGTGAGCGTAAGGTGCAGTCCGGCATCAGTATCCGGATGGTCTTTTAGATAATGGAAGAAACCCGGCACCCATGGACAAGTCATCATAATGCTGCAACTTTTTGCTACACCATTGGAAAGCACGTCTATAGCGCCAGCATTACAATCGTAACTCATACCAACGTCGTCTATGTGCATAATAACAACCTTTGCTCCTTTTGGATATCCCAGTCTTTCTGCATAGGTTGAGTCCTGCGCGGTGACGGGTATCACGAACAGAAAGCAGCAGGCAATAAGGAAACTAACAACACCAACATATATTTTCATGAGTTCATTTTTGAGTTCTTATTTGAGACGAGTGATAGTGTTTTTCAAGGAGTCAAACATAACTCAACCACCATTGGTGGTTGATCGCTTTGTAAGCATTATACTTTTTACACAAAGGATACATTATGGCGATGACCATCGCCCAAACAATATAGACGCCAAATAAAGAGATGCCGAGTCCATTGGGGGTAAACAGAAATGGTGAATTAGGATTGACTATATCTTTCGAGGTGTAACCCCTGGCATAGAATAATACAACCAACATTCCATGGATCAGAAAAAAGTGCAACACATAATAAAAGAAAGGCACCCTTCCGAAAACATTCATAAACCTTGTATAAGCATTATTTGCTCCTTCTAATATCCGAAGGGCCAGCATTCCTGCCCCGATGGTTACGCAGAAGTATAACAACGAAGGCGGGTATTTATTGATGTTAATAAACGATAGAAAACTATATACTGTACCGCGAGGTTGCACGGACCATCTGACCGGGTCTCCATATACATTGGTCAGCCTCAGTATTACAAAAACGCCCAGTAAAGCCAGCCCCATCACCAATAATTTCCTCTTTCGTTGTGCTACATTCACCCCGGGCAAATATAACCTCCCAAAACAATAACCAAGTATCATGATTCCGGACCAGGGCACAATGGAGTACAGAAATACGATTACCCTGTTGGGTGCATAGGGATAAATGGAAAACAGGGCGGAGTATAAAGCATCAGTGACAATATTTTTAGGAAGCTGAACAAAGTTTAATGTATTGTGAAAAAATACGATAATAATGCCTATGCCAAGTATGGCATTAAATGGAAGAAATATCAACAATGACAGTATAATCATACTACAGCCAATGGCCCAGATGACCTGCAAAAAGATAAAGTTGTACAAAGGATTAAAACTTATGGCCAGGGTGATCAGCAAAATTTCCACGGCAATCAACCAAAGTCCGCGTTTAATGAGGAAGGCAGACAATTCCTTTTTAGATTTCCGCTGACCCATTAGAAAGGCAGACGTACCCGCCAGAAAGACGAAAATCGGCGCGCAGAAATGTGTGATCCAGCGCGTGAAAAATAATGCAGGGAAAGTGGTTTCCATATTCGTCGGATTCAGTCCGGCATTTTGCAGGTTTCCTGTGGGATTGTAAAAAAAATCTCTCACATGATCAAGGGCCATTATTACCATGACTGTTCCACGAAGAATATCTAACGCTTGTACCCTGTTCCGTATCAAACTAGCCATAGCCCTGGATGTTTCTACAATATAGCAATATTGAAGAAATAATTAATCCTAACTTGCCCGTCAACGCTTTCCATGGAAAAATCATTGTACTACTCCGACTATCTCCACCTCGATAAAATACTAAACAGTCAACACCCGAAAAGTTTCGAACCGGGCGAACATAAGGCACACGATGAGATGCTGTTCATCATGATACACCAGGCGTTCGAAATTTGGTTTAAGCAAATTCTGTTTGAACTGGATTATGTATTATCAGTATTCAGCAAAGAAAAGATCAATGACAATTCGGAAGATATGAACTTGGTTCTTCACCGTTTGAGAAGGGTCCAGAAAATCATGGAATTGTTGAATCAACAGGTCACCGTATTAGATACTATGACGCCACTCGATTTCCTGGAATTCCGTAACCTGCTTACGCCAGCGTCCGGATTTCAGTCGGTTCAGTTCAGGCTCATTGAGGCAACACTTGGACTTAAAATGCAAAAAAGGCATCAAAGTGACTATTACAAAAAGTCCAACCAGGGGGGATTCAATGAAGTAGACCTATCGCGAATCAATATGATTGAAAATTCCGAAACACTCATCAACCTCATCAATAACTGGTTGGAAAGGATGCCGTTCTTTGAGAATGACTATTGGTCCACTTACCTTAAGGAAGAGCAGAAAAACAAATACCATCCATTCTGGATCACCTATCGTGAAATCTACCGGTCTGGCTTAACCGAACGCGAAGTTGGGAAGATCGACGACTTTGATTATGTGTTTTTTGAAATTATTCCTAAACAAACCGAAGATCATGAAAGATTCGCTGTACTTCGGAACAGTCTTTCAGCAAAGGCCATGAGGGCCGCGTTGTTTATTATGCTTTACCGTGATTTTCCGGTGTTTCAAAACTCATTTCAAATTCTGGATTCATTGATTGACATTGACAATGCGCTCGCTGCATGGAGGCATGCGCATTTTCGTATGGTAAGAAGGATGATTGGAATGCGGGTAGGCACAGGCAATACTTCAGGCTCAGGATACCTGGAAGGTGCTGCCGGAAGCCATTATATTTTTAAGGATATTGCTGGCTTGTCTACCTATCTTATTGAAAGACGCAATCTTCCTGCTTTGCCAACAGAGTTGATCAGGAAGCTCAGTTTTTCATAATTGGGAAACTGGGAATTTGACAAATTTGAAAGTCAAAATCGGGAAATCTATGCTGTGAGAATATAGCATGTACCATCCGCAATCCCGCATTCGCGGGACAGGTCCGCTATTCGCAATCCGCTATTCGCAATCCGTAATTTTCTATACCACTTCTTTCAACTTTTCGACAACATAGTCAACTTCTTCCTTTGTGTTAAATTTGGAAAAGGAGAACCTTACGGCCATTTTATCTGTATTGCCATAGATGGCGTGGATAACGTGCGAACCAATTTCAGTACCGCTACTGCAGGCACTTCCACCAGAGGCGCAGATATTGTTAATATCGAGATTCATCAGCAGCATCTCTGATTTTAAAGTTTTGTCGAACCCCGCATTAAGAACTGTATATAAGCTTTTACCCAATGGATCGCCGTGGAAAACAACAGCAGGGAAGTTTTCCCTGAGTTTTTCCATCATATACATTTTTATGCCGAGTATATATGCGCTATCCTGTTCATGATTTTTGGTGGCCAGTTCAAGTGCTTTGGCGAAGCCAACTATACCATAAAGATTTTCAGTACCCGCGCGCATGTTGCGTTCCTGTCCGCCCCCATGAATTAAAGGATGGATTTTTATTTGTTCGTTTATATACAAAATACCAACCCCTTTTGGGCCGTGAAATTTATGTCCGGCTCCCGTGATAAAATGAACCGGCATATTTCTCAGGTCTAATGGAAAATGACCTACGGTTTGTACAGTATCTGAATGAAAAACAGCATTATACTTTTTACATAAATTGCCTACTGCATGGATATCGAGCATATTTCCGATCTCATTGTTGGCGTGCATCAGACTCACCAGCGTTTTCTCATTGGTTTCACCCAGCAACTTTTCGAGGTGATCCAGGTCAACATGGCCATCAGGGCAAAGTTTAACAAATCGCAGGCCTGCTTCTCCCCTGCTTTTAAGGTATTCAGCGGTATGTAAAACAGCGTGGTGTTCAATGGGCGATGTGATGATCTGGCTACAGCCAAGATCGTGAATAGCTGAGAAAATAGCGGTATTGCTGCTTTCGGTTCCACCACTGGTAAAAAATATTTCAGCAGGATTAGCACCTAATGTTTTAGCCACTGATTTTCGGGCCATTTCGACAGCGAGCCTGGTTTCCCTGCCATAAGAATAGATAGACGAAGGGTTGCCGAATTTTTCCGTGAGATAAGGCATCATGGCCTGCAACACTTCCGGGTCGAGGGGAGTTGTGGCGGCATTGTCGAAGTATATCCTGGTCATTTTTAGCATTGTCGAATTAGCGGATTGGCGAATTGGCGAATTATTTCTAAACTCCAGACCTCAATCCGATAATTCGTAAATCCGCCAATTCGTCAATTATTAGATCGATTCTTTAATATCGTGCATGAGCCTCAGCGCAATATTTTTGGCCGTGGTCTCAAAATTACTTTCTGCAATGATCCTGATGATGGGTTCTGTATTGCTCAACCGAAGGTGTACCCAATCGTCCTCAAATTCTATACGCAGACCGTCTTCCGTATTTACGGGGTGCGACTTATACTTCTTGCGGATCTTGTCGAATATAGCGTTAAGGTCAAGCCCGTGCTGCAACTCCATCTTATTCTTAATAATAAAATAATCAGGATATGATCCCCGAAGTTGCTTTACACTCTTCCCCGTTTCAACCAGGTGCGTAAGAAATAATGCAATACCCACCAGTGCATCCCTTCCATAATGAAGATCGGGCAGTATGATTCCACCATTTCCTTCCCCGCCAATAACAGCCTTGACTTCTTTCATTTTCTTCACTACATTCACTTCACCTACTGCACTTGGAAAATACTCACCTCCATGCTTAACCGTAATATCCTTCAGTGCACGTGAAGAAGAAAGATTGCTGACCGTATTTCCTTTTGTTTTACCCAACACATAATCTGCAACGGCGACCAGTGTATACTCTTCACCGAACATCGAACCATCTTCACATACCAGCACCAAACGGTCCACATCCGGATCTACGGCGATGCCAAGGTCAGCCCCTGAACGGTTCACTTCATTGGCGAGTTGTGAAAGATTTTGCGGAAGTGGTTCAGGATTATGTGCAAATTTTCCATCTACGGTTTCATTGAGCATGATAATTTCCGTAACGCCCATCGCCCTCAATAGGGTTGGAACAAAAATGGCACCGGTACTATTAATGGCGTCTACCACGATCTTTAGGTTAGCATCAACGATCTTGCTGCAGTCGACCAGATTGAGCGCGAGGATCAGATCGATGTGCTTTTGCATGTAGCTGTCATCAGTTGTATATCTGCCGATCTTATCTACTGTAGCGAAACTGAAATTTTCTTTTTCAGCCTTTTGGAGTACTGCGATACCATTATCCCCTGATATGAACTCCCCTTTACTGTTCAGTAATTTGAGTGCGTTCCATTCTTTAGGGTTGTGGCTTGCCGTTATAATGATCCCGCCGGCAGCTTTTTCGGCAATTACGGCCAATTCAACAGTGGGCGTTGTACTCAGTCCAAGGTCTATCACATCGATACCTAGCGACATTAGCGTCTGACTCACTATAGTGCTTACCAGGGGTCCGCTGATCCGGCCATCACGGCCGATTACAACCTTTGTAAGTCCGGTAGTTTCAATCAGCCAACTGCCAAATGCCGCAGTGAATTTTACTACATCAAGGGGAGAAAGGGTATCGCCTGGCTTACCGCCAATTGTTCCCCTGATGCCAGAAATACTTTTTATCAATGCCACTATTCATCGGGTTTAAAGGACGCAAATTTACTTAAAAGTCAAAAGGGAAAGGTCAAAACCTAAAAAAAGAAAGTTTCCCTCGTAACTTATCAAAAAGACTACCAATAACTGATCATACGTGCTAAAAAAAGGCAGCCGCTAAAATAAATTATATTTGCACCATGTTGTTACTGGAAGGAAACGGGTTTGTCCAAAAGATGTTGCATGCTGATTACTGGCTGATGCTCAAAATCAACCGCGACTGGCAGTCACCCGTATTTGACCATGTATCGTTGTTTATCCGAGAAGCAAGTTTTTGGGTACCCGTTTACGTTTTCCTTTTCCTGTTTATCATCCTCAATTTCGGGAAACAGGGATTTTGGTGGGTGCTTGCCCTGATTGGATTGATTGCACTTGCTGATTCGTTAAGCAGCCATGTGATCAAAGAACTTTTATACCGTCCAAGGCCCTGCAGGGATGAGATCATGGCCCATAAGATCAGGTTCCTGGCCAAGACCTGCGGCCTCAATGGAAGTTTTACATCTTCCCATGCCACAAACCATTTTGCGATTGCTACATTTCTATACCATACGTTGAAAAGATCCACTTCCTTATGGGGTGTCGGCTTTTTTTGGGCTGGCATCATTTCTTATGCACAGGTGTATGTGGGTGTCCATTATCCGCTCGACGTCATTGGTGGGGCTATCCTTGGATCTGTACTGGGATATTTTACTGCCTCACTATTCAATAATCAAATAGGCCTGGGCCTTGCTAAATGAATGAAATACTGATTCTGATCGGACTTATCCTGGTCAATGGTCTTTTCGTGATTGCAGAAATTGCATTGGTGTCAGCACGTAAAGCCCGACTGGAGTCACAGGCCAATAAAGGTGATTTGCGGGCGAAAGCAGCACTTGACCTGGCCAACCATCCGGATAAATTTTTATCGACGACACAGATAGGCATTACGGTCATCGCCATCCTTACGGGTTTCTATTCGGGAGAGAAGATCATCGGACAATTCAAGGAATATCTTTTGCAGTTTCCGTTCATTAGTCCATATGCGGGCGGCGTCTCTACCGTTTTGGTGCTAACTTTTGTGACCTTCCTGTCGCTGGTATTGGGTGAACTGGTGCCAAAGCGACTTGGCCTGACTGCGCCTGAAGCCATAGCAAAATTCGCCACGCCGGCGATGAAAGCCTTTAACCTGATCACCTATCCCTTTGGATGGTTGCTGACAAGGACGACCAATGTATTAATGAAACTGTTTAAGATTGACACCAGCAACAACCAGGTTACGGAAGAAGAAATCAAGGCCATTATCAATGAAGGTACTGAACACGGCGCCCTTGAGGCCACAGAGCAGGAGATCATTGAACGTGTATTTCACCTGGGCGACAGAAACATCACTTCACTAATGACGCATCGCAGCGACATCATATGGTTTGAGATCAACGACAACGAGTATAGTATCAAAGAAAAAATTGTCAGTGAGCCTCACTCGGTATATCCCATTTGTGAAGGAAGTATTGATCATATCCGGGGTATTGTTTCTATAAAAGACCTGTACATCACACCCGATAATATCAGGTTTAAAGATGTTATGAAGCCGGCTCTTTTTGTTCCGGAAAATAATTCGCCCTACCAACTGCTGGAGCGCTTCAAGGAAACCAAGATCCATACCTGCTTTATTGTAGATGAATATGGTACACTGCTGGGGCTGATCACCCTGAATGATATATTAGAAGCCCTGGTGGGTGATCTTCCGCAGACTGACATGGAAGATTATGAAGTGTTTGCAAGGGAAGATGGAACGTTTTTGGTAGATGCGCAGGTACCTTTTTATGACTTCCTGAGTAAGTTTGAAAAAACTGAATGGATGAATGAAGGCGAACATGAATTTGATACGTTGGCAGGATTTATATTGCATGAACTGGAACGTATTCCCTTAACCGGTGAAAAGTTTGAGTGGCGTGGGTTTGCATTCGAAATCGTTGACATGGATGGCCACAGGATCGATAAAGTGCTGGTGAAAATCTCCCGGGAACTGCGGGAAGAAATGGACACATGAACAGCTTCGCCATTCAAATTGGCAAATTGAAAAAAGTGAAGAACGTGAGAATAGCATTGGAATCAAATTCATTTAGCCGTCATTTATAGACGAAATTCCACATTTCAAAAATAACAATATGCGCCAGATCTTTTCCCTATGTGTTTGCCTCCTTTTTACCTCCGCCATAATACAGGCACAAAAAGTAGTTTCGCTCTACAATGGAAAAGCCCCGGGATCAGAAACCTGGAACTGGACTGAGAAATCCACCGATAAGAATATCTGGAATACACCTATCGTATATAACGTTTCCAATCCAACCCTGACGGTTTTTGAACCCGTTAAAGGCAGTGCCAACGGAACTGCCCTTATCATTGTTCCGGGAGGAGGGTTTCAGGCATTGTCTATTACCAAAGAAGGAACTGATTTGGCAAAAATGATGGCTTCAAAAGGAATCACGGCATTTGTCTTAAAGTACAGGTTAAATAAAAGCTACACTGATGATCCTGCAGGCGAGTTTATGAAAGGACTCGGTGATACAACGATTATGAGGCGAATTAATGATACGATTATTCCGATGACCATAGCTGATGGAAAGAAAGCAATCGAACATGTGCGCATCAATGCTAAACAATATGGCATTGATCCCAATAAAATAGGAATAGTCGGATTTTCAGCCGGTGGCACGGTCACACTTGGGGCAACGCTGAACTATACAGAACAAAACAAACCGAATTTCTCCGCACCGATATATCCATATGCTGCCTATTTCAAAGAGATAACTGTTCCTGCTGACGCACCACCAATGTTCATTGCCGCTGCCACAGACGATATGTTTGGTTTCGCCCCCGATTGTGCGAACCTTTATAATACATGGATCAAAGCCAGGAAATCTGCCGAAATCCACATTTATTCTAAAGGTGGTCACGGCTTCGGAGTCGCTAAACAGAATATGCCTTCAGACAAATGGGTCATCCTGTTTACAGACTGGCTTACTGAAATCAACATGCTTCCCAGGTAATAGAGCTCATATCTGCGATCCCGATCTGGCATTGTTTTTTTACATGGTCATCCTACGTAGGTAAGAATATTATACACCACTAAATTTAATTGGTATGGCCAAAAATTCCACTAGTAAGCAACAGGGAAAAGCTTCCATTAAACCCACATCCGCTGGAAAAGGCGCAAATGATTCCATGTTGATGGAATTCTTTGCCGAAGAATTGAAAGACATTTACTATGCAGAAAAACACATAGTAAAGACCCTGCCCAAAATGATGAAGGCGGCGAGTTCCCCTGAACTTCAACAGGCATTTGCAGAACACCTTGAAGTTACAAAAAATCAGGTTTTACGTTTAGAAGAAGCCTTTGCTGCCATCAACAAAAAGCCCCAGGCCAAAAAATGTGACGCTATTGAAGGCATCACAAAAGAAGGTGAAGGGATTATTGAAGACACCGAAAAAGGAACTGCAACGCGTGATGTAGCGCTCATCCTGGCTGCACAAAAAGTGGAGCACTATGAAATCGCGACTTACGGCGGACTTGCCCAGTTAGCACGTACACTCGGTTTAGAAGAAGTTGCGGATTTGCTCAACACCACCCTTGAAGAGGAAAAAGAAACAGATTCTGCACTTACGATGCTTGCAGAAAATGATATTAATTACGAATCAAGCCAGGAGTCTGAAGATGAAGAAGCAGATGAAGAAGAATAATAATATTCTTCTTCATTATTAAAAACAAGCCGGGGTTTTCCCTGGCTTTTTTGTTTTTAAGGCAATGCTTTTGACACAAATTCTTTCTTTTTTTTAGGTAGTGGCATAGTTCCTGACCTTATTCCATAAGATCATGGAATCTTCAAGGAAAGAAGAATTAACGGCAGCAAAACCTGAATCCGTAAAACTATTTGCGACCTCTGCCATTTTGGTGTTCCTGACTGGATAGGAAACTTCCAGAACCCTGATTTCCCCGAACATTTTGCCGAATATGCGCGTGCCTTAAGCCAACGATTTCCCTACCTGTTTATCCCGATGGTTCAACTCAGGCATCCGGAGAAATACTAGGTTATTATGTACTGACCAGCCAATATTACAAAAGTTATAAGTTACCGATCATGCATACTGAGACAAACCTGAAAATGCCTGCCAGCAAAGAATGGCTGTGGAAACAATGGGTCAATGTCCACCGCCAAAGGCATGACGGTATCCCCATCATTGGCTTTACGTGGTATAGTCTATTGCACCAGGTAGACTGGGACTCTGCGCTAAGGGAGGACCTTGGAAACGTAAATGAATTGGGATTATATGATCTTGACAGAAACATAATGCCTGTAGGACAGGCATATAAAAACTAATACAGGACTGGAAAGACATTCTGGTTGAAGAAAGTTATGGACTACTATATAACAGACATTAAGCCGTAACTTATAGAAAACGACGTCTTTTTTTATTACATCTGCCGTAAAAAGGCAAAACAGTTCATCGGCTTCATGCGGCAATCCTCCTCCACTGAATTCGCTGTTTCAATCACTTTATTCAGAATCTCTTCTGATATAACCGGCCCGGCCTTAACAAAATCCTTTTTGTCTTGCATTGTCAGAGATTTCAAAGGCTCCAATCCTGCAGTTCCCACCGTCCCCTTATTCATGTGAACGATTTTAACCACTATTTGCAATTATAAGCCTCTGGTAAAGTTAATATTCAACAGAAAGGCATCCAGGACGCTTACATTTCCATGACAATGTGTAGAAGCTAAAACCCAAAATAATAATTAAGTGAGCCACTCCCAATTTCCCGCTGCATGGATATTATATAACTTTTTTGCGCTATCGTGTAAAGAAGTCCACACCCTTCATAATCACCCTGTGGCACAGAGTTATTAATAATCTGTCGACAGTTCGCACTGTAACTATCCTATGACAGCAGACTGATTGACTAGACGTGCCAATAAGTGTGGGGGGGCAAAAATCCATTTTCATCATGATATACTTTCTTAAATATGACATACCGTTGATCTGCAAGCAAATTGTGAACGATCAACTGAAAGACAGCGGCCTTGACTATTATATGATCAGTCATACAGAACTTGAAATAAAGGGAGCTCTGACGGACGAACACTTGAAATACCTGAATGGTTGTTTTTTGGAACAGGGTTTAGAAATCATTGAAACACAGAAAAGTGTTCTTATCCAAAAAATAAAAAATGCAATCATCGAACTGGTAAATATGGATGAGAAATTATCCAACGTAAAAACTTCAGATTATCTGGCTAATAAGTTACACCACCGTTACGGATATCTATCTAATATCTTTTCAGAAGTGACCTATACCACGATTGAGAACTTTATGATCATGCAAAAAATTGAAAAAGCGAAACAGCTGATCACGACCAATGAACTCACTTTCACAGAGATAGCGTGGAGACTGAATTACAGCAGTATGGCTCATTTCAGTCTGCAGTTCAAAAATACAACCGGACTTACGCCCTCCGCTTTTCAGCGCATCATGAAAATGAGACGGATAGCCACTGTAAATGCATTCCAATGGTAATGAACAAGAACGAACCTATACGCATTCTATTAGCAGACGATGACCTGGAGGATCATACGATATTTCAGGAAGCATTTGAAGGGATAAAAATGAACACCGTAGTTGAAACGGTAAAAGACGGAGTTGAATTGATGAGGCATTTCGAAAAATCGGAAGTTGCGCTTCCTCACATTCTTTTTTTGGATCTGAACATGCCGAAGAAATCAGGAATAGAATGCCTGGATGAAATTAAAAAAATGTCTTCGCTGAAAGACGTCGCCATAGTAATTTATTCAACATCAGGGTCAGAAAGGGACATTGAAGAATCATTTGTAAGAGGCGCGAATGTATACATGCAAAAGCCCAGTGACTTTGCCAGGCTAAAAAAATTACTCGCCGAAGTGATTACCATCAATTGGCAATACCAGACATCAGGGTTGAATCGCGATAATTTTTTATTAAGCCTTTGAGGAAAATAATTAAAAAAAGAAGTGTGGATATGGATCGGTGGAATAAAAATTGCAGTAGTAGAATTGGATAGTCTTACCTGCATCATATAAGAATTAACTTGAATCCTGTAACAGGATAGAACAGGCCAGGCACGAATTTTACAATAAAAATAATTAACCAACAAATTTAACGGAATGAAAGCAACATTTTTAAAATTCCCAATTATTAAGATCAGTCTGTTTGCAGCACTTATCGGCGGCATGGTGTCGTGCGACAATAACGCAACCACTACTGATAAGGATACCAAAGAAGTAGCAGAAGACGCTAATGAAGCAAAATTTGATAGTTCTAAGAACGAACAGGATGCGCAGTTTTTAGTAAATGCAGCGGAAATTAACATGGAAGAAATCAAGTTAGGCCAGTTAGCTCAGCAAAGAGCGTCATCTGCGGATGTAAAGAACTTTGCCAAGATGATGGTTGAGGGACATACAAAAGCACTAAGTGATTTGAAGGGCCTTGCACAAACCAAACAGGTCAGTTTACCTGACAGCACTACCAAAGACGGGTTAGACCATTATGGTAAACTAGATGAAGAAAAAAATGGTTCAGATTTTGACAGGAAATATTGTGACATGATGGTGGACGCGCACAAAGATGCTATTGATCGTTTTGAAAGAGCTGCAGGTGACAATAATGCCGATGCACAAATCAAGCAATGGGCATCTTCAATGATTCCAGATCTTCGCAGTCACCTTGACCAGGCTCTTACCTGTCAGAATAAACTGCAAAAGAACAACAGTAAAAAATAATACACGGATGGTTCTTTATAGGAAGCGGATGGATAGTATTTAGGATTGCAACTTCGAAAGATAGCAGCAATATTATTCAGAGAAAAGGGGGTATGGAAACATACCCTTTTTTTGTACCCCTAAGCAATACTCACTAAAAAGCCAGGTGAATTCCAATTTATGAGTATCCACTTGCAAAAGAAAGTTTCTGAAACACCTCAATTCCCCATCCACTCCATTGTGAACAACTAGGCATGGTATTTTAGGCAACAATATGAACTGAAATGGAATCATATTATTAAACGTTGGACAATGGCTATGAATATAGAGAATGAAGCGCGCAAATACAAAAAGGTAATAGAAAAAATAAAGACCGGAATGATGGTGAGCCGTTACGCTGCCGAAAATAATATCAAGGCAAGACCTATGGCTACGATCAGGGTGGATGATAATGGAGACCTGTGGTTTTTTACGAATGAGTTCAGTGAAAAGGCAAGGGAAATTTCAGGCGACAATGAAGTGGTGATCACTTATTCGCATCCAACCTCAAATGATTATATTGTTGTTAATGGTGTAGCAACCGTTATCAATGACAAGGAAAAAATAAAAGAGCTATATCAGCCTGTTATCAGGATGTGGTTCCCACGTGGCTTAAAAGATACTAAACTTTGCCTGCTCAAAGTAGAACCCATAGAAGTGGAATACTGGAGCGGCAGCAGCAATAGGTTCCTGGTGTTCTTTAAAATGATCTCTGCAATATTCAGTGCCGATGTCTATAAGCTTGGTGAGTATGGAAGATTTGGCCTGAGATCTTCGTCTGTAGGCTTGAGGTCCACATCTGCATGAAGAGGTCCGATGGTAAAGTAT
>JANMMA010000193.1:0-2757 GCA_031372815.1 Sphingobacteriales bacterium | reverse complement strand
ATTACAAATACGGATTAATTTATTGTAGATTTGCACGCTCAATCGGCGCAATGTAACGCTTCATCCGATTAGCATTGATTATCCCAGGTCTCGTAGTACAATGGATAGTATAAGGGTCTCCGAAGCCCTGGATTCAGGTTCGATTCCTGACGAGACCACAACACCTTTTGTTCTTTCTCCAGGTTTTCGCAAGGTTAATTATTTTCTTACGTGGAAATAGTTCTCTTTCTACTAGGTGCCTGCCTATCTTGTTTCATTAAGCATAAGCCTGCTTTTACAACATAATTCATCTTACCGGGTTTACGTAGAGTTTTGTTTACAAATGGCCGAAAAGCAACTAATTAAGCCATTACAACCACAAACAAATTTATTTACTGCCCAATATTCATAAACGGATTTCCTTTTTCATTCCCTTCATGACATGTAAATCTATCGTCACCGAAGGCATAGTATTTTTGATTAAAAAACTCATATTGCCTATGCAAAATTATTCACCAAATAAATTCAAAATTAAAAACAAAACAAAAGTGAACGGAATTGTGGCGCTAGCTGCTTATTTATTTTTAACGAGTGTCAATGCTGTAGCGCAAGCTTCACTTCGGGAGATGGTGGTTTTTTTATGATCTAACCATCTGCACTATTTGCAATAATTATATAAGTATCTTATCATAATCATATAAGTAATGCACCACAAACAATGATAATTTTATATAAACACTGATCATGGTTATAACAGGTTATCATACCTATAAAGTTTGTATAGATGCATGCCTTGAGTGCGCGGCCATCTGCAATCACTGTGCAAGTTCATGCACAAAAGAAGACAACGTTGAAATGATGTCTAACTGCATCCAACTAGATATGGAGTGTGCTGCAGCCTGCTACGCTTCCGCCCAGTTGATGAGTCTCGGCAGCACCAAGGCCAAAGATTTCTGCCAACTTTGCGCTGAAATTTGTGAAGCCTGCGGAATGGAGTGCGGAAAGCATGAAAGCGAACATTGCGAAGAATGTGCCCAAGCCTGCAAAATGTGTGCAGAAGAATGTCGCAGAATGGCAGCGTAAATGCCGGATACGCGGATTTTATTGCATGATATCAATACGGTCTGGATGAATGACTCACAAAATTGTGCAGCATTTAAAAAGACAAAAGCATAAAAACCCTGTAGTTATCAACTATCACCGGACACCCTGACATAAATCATGGCTTTCATTGGTGTTAATATTGCTTGCATAACGGTCATAATGTGTACTTTTACCATATCCAGCTTTATCGTAAGAGTACATGAAAAAAGTCTTAGCCTCCATATTAGCCCTGTTATATTTTTCGACCTCGGTTGGAGCTACCGTGAATATTCACTATTGTATGGACAGGATGGTGGGTTGGAGTCTTATCAATGACGCATCAGATACCTGCGACACATGTGGAATGAAAAAAAGCATTACCCGGGAAAATGGCTGTTGCAAGGATGACATCAAAGTCATCAAGAACACATCAGATCAAAAAATAAATACCACCAGCTTACTCTTCACTTCTCCAGAAGTTTTTATAGCTCCCGGCGAAATGAGCCTGGAGCATAAAATACTACGCATCCCCGAAGCGCTGCCTACATCAAATGGCCCGCCCTTATTACATCCTGAGGGAATTTATCTTCTTCATCACTGTTTTCGCATATAAAACCTTAACTATTCGTGCAGCCTGGTAATCATTTACCGGGCTAATGTTGTTTTGTGCTCCCCCTTCATATCAAATGTTAGTGCTTTATGGTTCGCCAACTCATAGAACTCGCCCTGAAAAACCGGATCGTGGTACTGCTGTTTGCAGCAGGACTATTAGCCTATGGTATTTATAATATCCGGAACAATCCGATAGACGCCATTCCCGACCTTAGTGAAAACCAGGTCATCGTGTTCACTGAATGGATGGGACGAAGTCCCCAGGTGATCGAAGACCAGGTCACTTTTCCGCTGGTCAGCAACCTGCAGGGTATCCCAAAAATTAAAAACATCCGCGGTTCATCCATGTTCGGGATGAGTTTTGTGTATGTGATTTTTGAAGATAATGCAGACATCTACTGGGCACGAACCAGGGTAATGGAAAGACTGAATTATGCACAGCGCCTGCTCCCTCAAGGCGTTGCCCCTTCGCTTGGTCCAGACGGTACCGGGGTCGGACATATCTACTGGTATCATTTGGACGCACCGGGTATGGACCTTGGAGAGCAGCGGGCATTGCAGGACTGGTACATCAAGTTTGCCCTTCAAACGGTGCCAGGCGTAGCGGAAGTAGCTTCATTTGGTGGCTTTGAAAAGCAATACCAACTGGTGATAGATCCGGTGAAACTGCAGTTCTACAACATTTCGCTGATGGACATTATGAACAAGGTGAAAACCAATAATAATGACGTCGGCGGAAGGAAATTTGAAATGGCCGATATGGCTTATATCATACGCGGACTAGGGTATATCAAAAACATCAGTGATGTAGAGAATATAGCGCTGACCAATTACAATGGGATACCCGTAAGGGTTAAAGATATTGGCTCTGTGCAGATGGGGGGAGATTTAAGGCTTGGCATTTTTGATGAGGATGGTAAAGGTGAAGTTGTTGGCGGCATAGTAGTGATGAGATATAACGAAAATGCCAACAAGGTCATCGCTGGTATAAAAAACAAAATGAAAGAGGTAGAAAAAGGATTACCTAAAGGAGTCAGTTTCAAAATCTCTTATGACAGAAGCGTTCTGATACAGGAAGCGGTG
>JANMMA010000170.1:0-11339 GCA_031372815.1 Sphingobacteriales bacterium | reverse complement strand
ATCCGGTAATGTTGTTAGTGCCTGCAAAAAATACAATGGCTTTGAAGTTGTGCGGATATACAATGCGATGAAGATAATATGCCAGGTCCTCGATCTTTGCCCCGCCAAAGCCGCGCTTGATCACATGGTAAGGAGCCATGTCTTCCGCGATGGTATTCCATAAACGAATGCTGGAACTACCAGTGAATAAAATAGCATCAGACGGGTAGTCGTCAAATTTATTCAGGCTATCGAAAACGGCAATCTCAGGCGCATGAACCTTTACTGATGGACTGTTCTTCAGTTTATCCGTTGGCGAACACGAGACCATGAATAGGCCTATTGTGAACACAGCTAAGATCGGACGTAAAATAATTTGCATCGGCAGAAATCTTTCGTGGTTCAATCGTCGAAATCAATTGATAGAATTCTTTTGTGGTTCAATTTTCGAAATTGATCGTCAAAAACTTTTCGTGGTTTAATCCTAGAAATTAAACGAGATCCGCGCAAAAAGTCTCCTTCCGTTTCCACCCATTTGAACAGCATCCCATGGACCACCTGTTTCATTATTATACGCCCAACCTTTGGCACCAGGTGCAACACCAAGATCAGGATGTACATTAAAAATATTATCGCAGCCCAAATACAGACCGAACGCGTCTGTTAGCTTATAACCAAAGTATATATCTACCGGTGTTTTGCCACTATATATATACTGATCTTTCACCGTTCCTGAATTGTCGTCCAATGGCACCATCGGATCAATTCCCAGTCCATCCTCACCATAGCCGAGTAAAGTAACTTCTCCAAAATGTGTGGCTCTTGCGCCTACCGTTAGTTTACCAGTGCTATATTCAAGATTGAGCCCGTATTTTGTTTTTGGTGCAGAAGCCAGGATGAAGGCCTGCTCACGATCACTCAGGAATGAATTGCGTAAGAAATCAGAACCGGAAAGTTCTGCGGGGACATTAATGGAAGTTATTTCCATGTCCTGGAAGTTACCTGTGAACAAAGCCTTGAAATTATTCTTACCGAAACGCTTGTTATATTCCAGCACTACATCAATGCCCATGTTCTTGGTATCAACAGCATTGGCAAAAAATTGCGCCAGCGCGATATTTTTAGCTTGTAATTCTGCAGCAAGGACCGGATTCAGGTCAGGATCCGAAGCATCGAACTGCCCTGTCAGCACAACCCTGTCTTTTACCTTTACATAATATCCGTCTACCGTAATGCTGAAGACAGGCGCAGGTTTCCAGGTAAATCCAACACTGGCATTGGTACTTTTTTCCTGTGTCAGTTCAGGTATACCTGCGAGACGGGTAACGTCAAGATAATTTGGAACGATCCTGACTTCGGCAATATTTCCGCCCTGCACAGTAGTGAACGTAGAACTAAAATTGATCTGTGCCAATGAAGGTGCACGGAAGCCGGTACTAATAGATCCGCGTACATTGAAATCCTTCGCAAGTTTAACCCTGGTGGCCAATTTATAGTTTACGGTAAATCCGAAATCGCTATAATTTTCTGCCCTTACGGCAGCATTCAATAAGAAGTTTTTAGTCACGTCAAGTTCTGCATCAACATAACCACCGAAGACAGAACGATTGGCATTTACTTCATCACTTGGTTGATAGCCTGGAAATCCCTGGGCACCGGTAGCCTTGTCACCGCTAGAATAGTTTTTATAAGACCCGAGTTCACCAGCATATAAATTATAGCGCTCGTACCTGAATTCGGCACCAAATCCCAGGTTAAATCCCTCAGCAAGTTGAGGATTGGATTTATTGAAATTTGCGTTCACTGTGTTCTGCAGAAAATTGAATCCACCATCGTCAAAATGGGTTTGATTAGGGCCAAATGAGGCGTTGAATGTTTTGTCTCCAAAAAAATGAAAATTATTATACCCTATTGTATTACTAAGATCCCATTCCATCTCATTTGCTGTCTTACCCTTGACGCCTGCTGCAAGTGATCCATCAAGTACATGAGTCTGGATGTGCGGATTATAAAATGTATCGGCATCAACGGTGATTTTCATGATTGAAGGAACATAGACCAGGGAACCATTGGATGTTGTGGGAAACCTGTCGGGTCTGGCCGACCAGTTCCGGGTAAATGCATAGGCATCAGATGCTTTGTAATTCAATCCGCCGAAGGCATAAAAACGTGTATTACCACTCATGGGTAGTTCCATGTTCAGGAAAGCACCTCCGCCATTGAGCGAACCATCACCATGGGCGCGACGGTAAATATTTGTCGGCAGCCAGTCGGCCTTGGAATCATCCTTCTCCATGGCCTGGCGATAAGTCTTTCCCTGGGTGATATAATTTCCGGTGATATTCAGAAAACCTTTGCTGCCGATGGCAAATCCATAGTTGCCATTGAAAGTGAAAGCGTTCCCATCGAGTTTATTGTCGTAAATATATTGTCCCAGTCCATCGTCTTTTGCTGCATTATATTTATTGTCCACATAACCACTCCAGCCTACATTACCCGTAAATTTCCCGGTGTTCTTTTTAGTAATGATATTGATCACACCTGCAATAGCATCCGAACCATATTGGGCTGAAGCACCATCCCTCAATACTTCCACCTTATCAATGGCACCTACCGGAATAGCAGAAAGATCTGTTCCTGAATTACCCCTTCCACGTGTTCCAAAAACGGCAACGAAGGCAGTCTGGTGTCTTCTCTTTCCATTTACCAATACGAGTGTCTGATCCGGACCGAGACCCCGCAAAGTGGCCAGGTCTATATGATCGGCGCCATCTGATCCGGTTTGTTTATTATAGTTGAATGATGGCACGGTAAAATTCAGGATCGAGGTCACATCCATCCTGGCGGTAGGCAAGGCTGCCTGTCCGATATTGATTACATCAACCGGGACAGTTGTTTCGGTACGTACACGGCCCGAGCTCCTGGTTCCTACCAGTACAATGTCCTGCAATGTGGTTTCCGCTGCTTCAATGACAAGGTTAAGGTCATTATCCTGCGTTACGGCTACCGTGCGTGTCTGAAAACCCACGGTACTTACTTCTACAACATCTCCGGGAGAAGCCGATATGGTGAAACTGCCGTCAGCATTGGTGGATACGCCACCCTGTTTGCCTTTTATTTTTATAGTGGCATTAGCAACGGGCTTTCCTGAGGCATCACTAATTTTTCCGGTGATGGATCTTACCTGGGCAAAAATGGTAACAGACAGGGTTATGCTCACCAGGAGCATTAATGTTTTGAGGGAATTCATCAGCATTAATTTGATCGTGTTTGAGAACGACCAAGTTAATGAAAATCATGCTATGTTACTTCAAGGTGAACCCTGCTGTTTTTACATCCCTTGAATTGCCGCCGATCATTACATCAAAGTCGCCAGGTTCAGCTCCCCATTTGAGATCACTATTATAGAAAGAGAGATCAGACTGGGTTATTTTAAAGCTTACTGTTTTAGTTTCTCCGGGCTTGAGGCTTAGCTTTTGAAATCCTTTCAATTCTTTTACCGGACGTCCGATACTGCCCACCTTGTCACGGATATATAGTTGTACAGTTTCAATGCCTTCCCTTGTGCCGCTATTCGTGACCAAGACCGTTGCCGTTATGGCTTCACTCGCAGTTTTAGTATTCTTGCTGAGTGATACGGCCCCGTAACTAAAGTTTGTATACCCGAGTCCAAACCCAAATGGATATAATGGTTCGTTAGAAACATCAAGGTACTTGGTGGTATATTTCTGGTTTGCATCAAACGGCCTTCCGGTGTTCTTGTGGTTGTAATATATCGGTACCTGTCCAACAGTAACGGGAAAGGTTATACTAAGTTTTCCCTGTGGTGAAACATCACCGAACAATACTTCATTGATCGCGGGGCCCGCCATGGTTCCGCCGTACCAGGTTTCCAAAATCGCATCGCAATGTTGCGATTCCCAGTCCAGCGCCAGTGGCCTGCCATTCATCAATACCAGAACGATGGGTTTGCCGGTCGCTTTCAGGGCTTTCAAAAGTTCCTGTTGGTTATCCAGTAAGTTAATATTGCTTCTGCTGGCGGCCTCTCCGGTCATGCCGAATGGTTCACCAAGTACCGCCACTACTACGTCTGCCGTCATTGCTGTGGCCACTGCTTCTTCAATGAGCTGTTTGGGTGATTTTGTATCCAGCACAATCTGTGCATCATGTGGATTTAGCTTTTTGATCAGGTTACTATCGTCCGTGATATTACAACCCTTAGCATATGAGATAGGTGCTGCCGTCACACGCTTACTAACGGCGTCCCATACACTAACAGATTTTTTCCAGTCACCCGCACCGCTCCAGCTACCAATGAGGTCGCGCTGATTTTTAACCAACGGTCCAATAAAGGCGATCTTTTTTTCGCCACTCAGCGGAAGTGCGTTATTACTGTTTTTTAATAACACCATACTTTTTGTAGCGGCTTCTTTGCTCAGCAATATTTTATCGCTGCTCATGATCTGCGCTTTGTTGCGTTCTTCACTTACATAACGGTAAGGATCAGCAAACAATCCGAGTTTATATTTTGCTTCAAGTACTTTACGGCAGGCCATATCAATCTGTGAAGCTGCTACCCTTCCCGTTTTTACCAGTTCCGCACCGTGCTTGATAAAGATCTCGCCAACCATATCCATATCCATTCCGGCATTCAGCGATAATGCGCCAACTGTTTTTTCATCGCCCAGTCCATGGTTAATCATTTCATTGATGGAAGTATAATCAGACGTAATCAATCCGTCAAACCCCCAGTCTTTCCTAAGCAGCGTAGTGAGCAGCCATTTATTTCCTGAAGCGGGAACGCCATCCACTTCATTAAAGGAAGACATAATAGAACCGACGCCGGCTTTTACTGCCGCCTTGTAAGGTGGAAAGTATTCGTTATACATCCTAAGCCGGCTCATGTCAACAGTATTATAGTCGCGCCCAGCTTCAGATCCACCGTACAATGCAAAATGTTTTACACAGGCCATGATGGTATTATTGGCAGAAAGGTCTTTGCCCTGGTAGCCTCGTACCATGGACTCAGCGATCAGCGAGCCGAGGTAAGGATCTTCTCCTGCCCCTTCACTTACTCGTCCCCAGCGTGGATCACGGGTGATGTCTACCATCGGTGAGAAGGTCCAGTTGAGCCCGTCTGCTGAAGCTTCTTCAGCCGCTGCCCTGGCTGTTCTTTCTATAAGGTCAAGATCCCAGGAGGCAGATAGTCCTAATGATATCGGAAATATGGTACGATGGCCATGGATCACATCGTAGCCAAATAATAATGGAATTTTTAGTCTTGTTTGTGTTAAAGCAATTTCCTGCAATTTTTTTACGGCGGAGGGAGTAAATGTATTGAATACCCCGCCGACAAGTCCTTTGCGGATTTTTCCTTCAACGTCCTGGGACAGTATAGGGCCGGTAACGTCGAAGCCAATCGCTGGCAAATTTAACTGTCCGATTTTTTCTTCCAGGGTCATTTTTTTCATCAATGCATCTACATATGCATTCATTTTGGGATCCTGGGCATTCACTGTTAGTATCAGCAATACAGCAGCAAAAAGAATGGTTAATCGTTTCATGCGCTAAATATACTAACTAAACAAAAACGATAATGGACTTATGATATAGGTTGGCACAACATGTCAAGGTTTCTTTAATCTCTTATTTCTGAAAACAGGTTTACGGGTTGCGTTATTGGATTTTCCGCAAGCGAAGAAATGTCATCACGTAATTGAACTGTTCGGTACTCATTGTTCTGACTGCGGCATGCTGTTCAGGATTCGCCAGCGCGTTGGCATTATAGTTGTCGATCTGGGTTTTTGTGAAATTTGGTACACCATCCTTTCCTTTGGAAAAAATGCCATGGCAGTCACCACAGTGTATTTTATACAACGCCTTTCCTTTATCAAACCACTGTATCTGGATTTCACGTACCGCAGGACCTACATCCCCTGAAATAACCATATCGTCGGGAACAGGTGTTTCAATAGCCACCTTGGCCGAAGAATGAGTCTTTTTCTGGCTCTCACATGCAGTGAGAAAAAAACAACAAATCGATATCGCAAACAAAAGTTTTATCATCGCAAGAATTAGAATTCGCCGCCAACTTTCCGCTTATTCCATGGCCTGTTTGCCGAAGCAGGTAATGATGCCGGCGGTGCTTCAAAGGTAATATTTTCATCCAGTGATTTGAGAAACAGTATAAGGTCGGCTTTTTCAGCATCCGTCAAGTGTAACGGCGACGGATCCAGCGTCTGATTATCAACGTTAAGCTTTCTGCCGGCACCCCCACCCTTATCATAAAAATCAATTACCTGCTCCATTGTCCGAAATACTCCATTGTGCATATAGGGAGCAGTAAAACTTGAATTTCTAATTGAACCAGTGCGGAATGCCCTGAATGTTTCTGGTGCAGGATTAACAAGGTACCGTCCTGAGTCAGCGCTTACGTTTGAATACAATGTATCTGAAGGTACTCCAAGTACTTCAAATTCTGATCCAACATATGGCGGTTTAACACCATTAAACAACGGTGTAAAATGACAGGTGCCGCACTGGGCCTTGCTCATAAAAATATTAAAACCCTGACGAACTCTTTCATTTACGTGAATTTTTCCAGTCAAAGCATCGTCGAAAGGTGCTCTATAAGTGCTAAAACTACTGTAATAAAATGTTACCGACGAAATGATATGATCAAGGCTGACTTCAGTTTCTTCCGGAGTGAGTTTAAGAAACTTTTTGAATGCGTCTGCATATTGGCGACAACTCATCACTTTCTCTACAATCCTGGTACTTACACTATTCATCTCAATGGGATTGGCCATCACCGAATGTGCCTGCGACTGCAACGTCAATTCACGACCATCAAGCATCAGCAAATGATTGAACTTTGCATTGATTAAGCTCGGTGTATTTCTTTGTAGGTTGAGTTTGCCATCAAAAGCAGTTGGCGTTGCCTTTGACGTGTCATTAAAGTAACCAGTCGGGTTATGGCATGATGCACAACTACGTGTATTGTTGCCCGACAGTATGGGGTCATAAAATAAAAGCTTTCCTATGTTTCTGATGTCTGTCAGTAGAGCAGAGTCTACCACAAACGAAAAAATTCCCTTGTCGGTCTGCGCTTTGTAAAGGGTTTTATCGAAGATGGAAACGGCATTATCATTAAGGGAAAAATCATTATAGCTTCCGGAATATATATGGTAATTCCTGATCATTTCCTGGTTGATCGAAAAGAGTGGGTTTACATAGTCCCTGATAAAAGTGTATCTGTCAAATGATGAAAAAACGTCAGGCTGAGCGGCCACAAATGAATTCATCCGATCATAATGCTCCATGTACGCCCGTATAAGCGGGCTCGACTTGAACGAAGCGTTATAGCTTTTATAAATAGTGTTGACAGCAGGAAGCATGGACTTGAGCTCAGGGATTACACGCGATGTATCAGGGCATTCGAAACCCGTTGTATAAATGGCTGCAAGATTTAACAGGAAAAGCCGGTTAGCCAAAAACATATGCGCAGGGGTGTTTAACTGCCGGGTAATTGAGTCGGCCAGATAAGTATCCATTGCAGTAGCAGACATTTGGATGAGCTGCTTTAACGAATCAACCAAAATATTCTGTTCGTCAAGATATTGTTCAGCAAGCATTAGTCCCCCGCCGGTTCTACGGTAAGGTTTTTCGAACTTTTCAAACACTTCCGTTTCCCATTCAACGGGTAACGGGCCGTTAACGTGTTTTTGTTTAATTGGTTCCAAATATCGCAACCAAAAATCAATATTTTTTAAGTGTAATCTTTGCTTATGAATAGCTTTTTTTATGGAATCGATTTGCCCAATAGTTGTCAGTTCCACACTTGCAATGTCAGATTTTAGCTTTTGTTGCTCGTCTTTAAACTGGCTGATTTGCTGAAGGTAAAAACCCGGGTAATCAGTTTCATACATGAACGCCGCAAGGCTGCAGGCAGAGCAAATAACAACAATGAATAGGAGTTTTTTCATACATCCTAACTATAACGTTCTTAAGTATCTTTAAAGTACAAGGGCAGAAAGGAATTTAACAAGCCCTATCTGCCCTCAACATATTCTTCCGTATTGATAACGGTGAATAGCTAACTTATTTCGTTTTGCCGACGTTCGTCTCCGTGTTCCGGAATTCTTCAATGGCAACACCCAGGGCCGTTTCTGCATTATGGATCCAGATAGGAAGTATCTGGGCAGACGTTTTCCAGTTGCCTTCTGCATTTCTGTACATACTAAAGGTGATACGATTGCCTTTTTCGTCGGGCACATCGATACTATAGCGAACATCTGTGCCATTGGCCAGTTGCCTGAAGTTAAACTCACGGTTACGGTCTTCAGTCTTGATTATCTTCGAAAAATAAGTACTCATAAATCTATTTAATAGGAAATGTCGGTCTTTACTCTACAGTTTCTTTAGCCAGTGTAAGTCTTGAAAATTCAGAACCGCTGAAGATTTTAGCCAGGCCAATATTTTTGGACTTCTGGTATTCATCAAGATGCGTTTTGGAAACAATACGCCAGAAATTCTTCGACTTAAGGTCAGAATAATCGTTACCCTCTACAAATAATCCGTAGATAGCATCCCTTTTTTTAAACTGGATCTTTACGTAGTTACTTTCAGGTGTTGTCTTTTTCTTCAAGAAATTTTCAATTTCTTCAATGTTCATATGTTGTAGTTTTTATATGATTGATAATTACAGGTTATTGCTTGCCACACGCAGCGCAGCACTGTAAATGCGCTTTCTGGGCTGTGTCCGGTTAGCTGTATTGGCACTGATTGGTGTACGGTTACCCTGATGCTGCGCGGGTTTTGCAAACCTTCCCTGTTGCCTGTGTTCAGGAGCATCCATTTTGTAGGGATGTTCATCAACCAGCGGGATAGGTTGGCCAGTGAGTTTCCTGATGTCGCTTAAGTAGGCCCTCTCCTCATGATCGCAAAAGGATAGCGCAATACCACTATTGCTTGCCCTGCCGGTACGGCCGATCCTGTGAACATATGTTTCAGGAACGTTTGGCAGGTCGAAGTTCACCACGTGTGTGAGGTCATCTATATCAATTCCCCTGGCTGCAATATCAGTTGCCACGAGGATCTTTAATCTGCCGCTTTTGAACGTCTGCAGTGCATGCTGCCGTGCAGATTGTGATTTATCACCATGGATGGCCGCAGCATTGATGTGTTCCGCTTTCAGTCCTTTAGCGATCTTGTCTGCTCCATGTTTTGTGCGGGTAAAAACCAGTATCCTGTCCATTCCGCCATTTCTCACCAGGTGAACAAGCAACGATAATTTATCACGCTTATTAACCATATAGATCGACTGTTCAATTTTTTCTGCAGTTGATGATACCGGGGTAACTTCCACCCGCAATGGGTTTTTCAACAATGTGGCTGCCAGTTTTGCAATTTCAGGTGGCATAGTTGCTGAAAATAGCAGTGTTTGCTTTTCTTCGGGAAGTACACGGATCAGCTTTTTTACATCCTGAATGAAACCCATATCGAGCATACGGTCAGCTTCATCAAGAATAAATATTTCAAGGTGGTCGAGGTGTACATATCCCTGGTTCATCAAATCCAGTAAACGGCCGGGTGTTGCCACCAGGATGTCCGTACCATTGCGCAGGGCAAGAGTCTGAGTGTGCTGTGACACACCACCGTAAATAACTTCATGTTTAAGGCCTGTATGCTGACCATAGGCAGCAAAGCTGTCATTGATCTGGATAGCAAGTTCTCTTGTGGGGGTAAGGATCAGTGAACGGATATGCCTATATCCCCTGTTCTGGTTCCTTTCATGTAATATCTGCAACACAGGTATGGCAAAAGCGGCGGTTTTGCCGGTTCCGGTTTGTGCACATCCGATGAGATCATGTCCTTTTAAAATTACGGGAATTGCTTGCTGTTGGATCGGGGTTGGGGTGGTGTAGCCTTCAGATTTAAGGGCTTTTAGAATCGGCTCAATAAGGCCAAGTTGGTCAAATAACATAATTTATTTTAATGATTAGAATAGTGCCAGCCACAGAAATGGTTGTATAAATACTGGGTTGCCGGCGTTAAAGTCTCATCCTTATGACAAGATGAGCTTTTAAAAAGAAATCTAGTCAGCTAAGAGCGAGAGGTCAAAGATAAGGTATTTTCCTCAATTATGCCGCAAGTTCGTTACGGGACACGTTTTTTACTGGAACCTCTTCATTACCAAGCTGTTTCATCAACTTTATATGGGATATGACTGCACCTGTCATGGTATTGTAATAATGATATGGCACATCAAATTTTTCACAATGTTCCTTAACGATCTTGCTAATGGCAGGGTAATGCACATGGCTGACACGGGTAAACAAATGGTGTTCAACCTGGAAATTTAAACCGCCCACAAACCATGAAACAACCTTATTATTCATGGCGAAATTGGCAGTTGTCTTCAGTTCGTGAATTGCCCACTCATAACTCAGTTGCTTGGGCTTTTCTTCAGCTTTTTCAAATTCCGTTTTTTCCACAATATGAGCAGTCTGGAAAACAAAGGCAAAAGTGATACCCATAGTAACATTCATGACCAGGTAGCCCACCAGCCAAGTCTGCCATCCTAAAATAGTAGCAGGGATCACCATATAGACCGCGACATAAAATACTTTACTGATCCAAAAAATGATATGTTCTTTAGCCGTCAGCTTCATTTCTGTAACGATGATCTTACGGGTAAAATACTTGGCCATATCAGTCAGGAAAACCCATAAAATAGTGCTGATCGAATAGATAATAAACATGTAAATATACTGGAATTTGTGCGCCGGTACCCAACGCTGGGTGGGGCTCATGCGAAGGATCGGGCTTTTAGACATGTCGTCATCCAGGCCGTCAACATTCGTATAGGTATGGTGAAGGATATTATGCTTCATTTTCCAGATATAGGCATCACTGCCCAGCACATTCATGGTGTATCCCATCAGTTCATTCACCCATTTTTTTGTGCTGAAACTGCCATGATTAGCATCATGCATCACATTAAATGCAATAAATGATAGTACCAGTCCGAAACTTATTGCCAGCAAGATGCCAACAAAGGCTGGATAGCTGCCATAAAGAATGAAAAAGTACATCAGCACCGCCAGGGGAAGTAAAATAAACGCTTTAAGATATAGCCGCCAGTCGCCGGTTTTCCTGATATTGTTTTCGATAAAATACTGGTCAACGGCTTTTTTCAATGTGGTATAAAAGACTTGTCCGTTGTTGCTAAAACTTACTTTTGCCATAATCAGGATTTATGCCTGATCGGGATAGTTTTTCTAACCAGGCGGTGCCGGCAAAACTAAGGCATTTACGCTAATTACGGGCAATTGTTTGGATAATTCACATCTTATTGG
>JANMMA010000069.1:0-1959 GCA_031372815.1 Sphingobacteriales bacterium | reverse complement strand
GCTTTTTTCATAGTAAAGCCGTTCTCGATATCCCAATTGTTGAATTCACCCAACAATAAACCTTCCGTTGCATTGGCAACGATGTCAGCAGACAAAATGAATTTTACTTTCTTAGCCATATAAATAGTTTTTTTTTAAATTACGAATTGCGGATTGCGGATTACGAATTGAGGGAACTAGCCGACAGTGTCTCTTGTTATGACTGTGCCTTCGCGTATCGACTGCTTCTCTGTGTTAACAGTTTAATCCAAATTTCGCGCAAAGGTAACCCATATCAGCCGTTTTTGAACATGCAAACCGTGCCGATCACCAATCGATGTGGATAATGAAGCAAAAAAATTCGATGAATTATTTTATCCTGGTAAGTTCGAGGTCGTGAAAATCAAAACTGAAATCAGTTAGTGGTGAGATAGCCTTCATCTTCATGGCCGAAGGTTTTCCATCCATATCAAGTGAAAACATCACATATGCATCCGCATCAAAAGAGCGGTCATCCCACTTGACAATGAAAGTGTTTCCCCTATAATAACTAACGTCACCCCTTAACCGCGGGGACCTTATACTTTGCAATCGCATCTTACCATTTTGCAATGAAATGACGACATTACCAAACCATGGGTCGCGGTATGTTCCGGTGAACAATGATAACACAGGTTTGGCGGCAACAACTTTTTGCTGTGTCTCAATATCTTTTTCTATCTGATCAGTGATCTTTTTAGCTTCCGCTTGTCCTCTTAACACCCGATCATGCATTTGTTTAACACGGTCCATTGCAGGAATGCCCAGGTAACTATCTTTAATAGTATTGGTGATCGCCGTAAATGCAGCACCTGATTGCTGATTGGTAAGTACAATGATGCCTAGCTTCAATTCCGGCAATAAAGTGATTTGGGTAACCACACCGGCGAGTCCGCCTGTATGGGTGACTTGCTTGTAGCCTTTCACATCCGACAAAAACCATCCCAGTCCATAAGAAGCAAAATGAGTATTGTAGGGAGGTGCAGCCTGCGCCGGGATAATGGTTTGCGGTGTCCACATTTCTTCGTGCACCTCATCACTGAACAATTGTTTCCCGTTACCGTATTTACCATGATCCATCTGGACGACTATCCACTTACTTAAATCCGTCACATTGCTGACCAATCCGCCTGCAGCATTTGCCGTTTCACTCCAGTCAATGGTCAGCGCCTGCACTTTGCCATTTACAGGTGCATGTGGATCTATGATATTCGATTTATTCTTTACCCTTTTCATGGAAACCGCGGTAGCCGTCATTTCCAATGGTTGAAGGAACCGGCTTTCGATAAAATCTTCCCATGACTTACCCGATACTTTGGCGACTACTTCGCCTGCAACAATATATAACAGGTTATCATAATCGTATTTTGTCCTGAAACCAGACACCTGTTTCAGGTAACGAAGGTTATGAATGATCTCTTCTTTAGTGAAACTGCTTGAATCCGGGAACATCATTAAGTCGCCCGCACCCAGTCCCAGACCGCTCCTATGGGTAAGCAGATCCCTGATGGTGAATTCTGAACTTACATACGGACTATACAATCTAAAACCAGGTATATAATCCGCTACTTTATCATCCCAGGTAATTTTCTTTTCGTCTACAAGCATCCCAAGTGCTGCTGCGGTAAATGCTTTTGTATTTGAGGCAACACCAAAAAGTGTATTCTCGTCCACTTTCTGCATGGTCCTCAACGACCTCACGCCATACCCTTTGGTATGTATCAATTTTCCATCTTTTACTACGCCCACGGCAATACCAGGAACATCAAAGGTTTTCAAAACAAGCTCTGTTAAACTATCGATCTGTTTTGAACTGATGACCTGGGAATACAAAGAATGAAGCGAAAATATCGCGATAAGTGCCATGCTGACAGCATACTTTTTCATGTAACACCTGATGTTTTAGTATACTGTCGAAGATAAAAATAATAGAGGTGAGCC
>JANMMA010000064.1:0-2803 GCA_031372815.1 Sphingobacteriales bacterium | reverse complement strand
CGGCCGGCGCGCACCATGCAGCGCTTGTTCCAGGAGAAAAAATTGCTGGAAGCATGTCTTGAAGTGATTCCTACCGGTGCGCTGATTGGCATGCAGGATATGGGTGCTGCAGGGATCATCTGTTCTACTGCTGAGACCAGTGCAAAAGGTGGCGTGGGTATGCGCATCAACCTCGACAATGTACCCGCCCGGCAAAAAAACATGAAGGCATGGGAACTCCTGCTCAGTGAAAGCCAGGAGCGTATGCTCATGATCGTGAAAAAAGGACGTGAAGAAGAAGTGATCAGCGTATTTAAGAAATGGGACCTTCCATGTTCGCATATAGGTGAAGTTACCGATGATAAAATGCTGCGGTTCTATAAAAACGGCGAACTGGAAGCAGAACTGCCTGCAGAAAGCCTGGTGCTTGGCGGAGGTGCCCCGGTGAACAACCGTGAGTACCGTGAACCGGCATACCTGAAAAAAATTGAATTGTTCAGCATAGACAATATTCCCCAGCCTGTAGATTATCGCAAGACCGCTGAGCAACTGATGGCCCTGCCTAATATTGCCAGCAAACGATGGATATATACGCAGTACGACAGTATGGTGGGTACGGCAAATTCATCAACCAATGAGCCTTCGGATGCCGCTGTGGTATCGGTTAAGGGTACACGAAAAGGTCTGGCTATCACTACTGACTGTAACAGCCGTTATGTATTTGCAGATCCTTATAAAGGATGTATGATCGCCGTAAGTGAAGCTGCCCGAAATATTGTATGCTCCGGTGGGTTACCGCTGGGCGTTACGAACTGCCTGAATTTTGGAAATCCTTTTGATCCTGAAGTGTATTACCAGTTTGTGTACGCCATTAAAGGAATGGGGGAAGCGTGCCTGAAATTCGATACGCCAGTTACCGGGGGTAATGTCAGCTTTTATAACCAGGGACCTGATGGACCGGTCTATCCTACACCAACGATTGGTATGGTGGGAATATTGGAAGATATCGATTCAAAAATGACGCTTGATTACAAGAATGAAGGCGACCTGCTTTATATGGTTGGCAGGAGCAGGGAGGATATTGGTTCATCCGAATACGTCCACAAGCTATGCGGAGTGGAATTCTCGCCCGCTCCATACTTTGCCCTTGATGAGGAATTTCGTGTACAGCAGGCCGTTAGTGCACTGATTGCTTCCGGACTGATCAGTTCGGCCCATGACACCAGCGAAGGAGGATTGTTCGTTTCACTATGTGAAAGCGGATTCAATGGTCTGTTGGGAGTAGATGTAAGATCAGCACCTGGCATCAGAAAAGATGCATGGCTTTTTGGTGAAGCGCAAAGCAGGGTAGTGGTAAGTGTGGATCCACTGCAGAGAAACGCATTTGAACAATTTTTGGTTAACCGTGGTACTGACTTTGAAATGCTTGGAACAGTTACTTCCGGTGATGTTATTATAGATAATGAACACTGGGGTACAGTTAATGAATGGAAATACCTGTATGATACTGCCATAGAAAATTATTTAACGGGTGAGACTGCTGAGTCGGCCCTTACTGCAGTATAGATGGATACAAAAACGCTGATAGCGGTTACAGGTGCGGCAGGTTTTATCGGAAGCTGCATGGTAGGATATTTGAACGAACTGGGGTTTGAAAACCTAATCTTGGTTGATGAGTTCTCCAGGATGGATAAGGTGCCCAACCTGGAACAAAAAAAATTCCGTTATAAGATCGAACGTGAGCAGTTGTTCGAATGGCTTAACGATCAACCCCCTGTCGAATTTTTTATTCACCTCGGTGCCCGGACCGATACTACAGAGTTTGACTATTCGATCCATGAGAAATTGAACCTGGTATATTCCCAGGATGTCTGGAGATATTGTACTGCGTCGGCTATTCCATTGGTGTATGCTTCTTCGGCTGCCACTTATGGTGCGGGTGAACATGGATACAACGATGAACATGATATTGCCGAACAACTGCAGCCCCTGAATCCCTATGGCATTTCTAAAAATGAATTTGATAAGTGGGCTATAAAACAAGTGACCTCACCGCCACGGTGGTACGGCCTCAAGTTTTTTAATGTTTACGGTCCAAATGAATATCACAAAGGCAGGATGGCCAGTGTAATATTTCATTCTTTTCACCAGGTGAAAAAAAATGGTTATGTTAACCTGTTTAGGTCACATCGGCCTGATTTCAAAGACGGTCAGCAGCTGCGCGATTTTATTTATGTAAAAGATGTGTTGAAAGTATGTGCATGGTTCATGGACAACAATGCAACGTCAGGGCTGTATAATCTGGGGACAGGCAAAGCCAGAAGTTTTTATGACCTGGCATCATCAACGTTCCGAGGGCTTGACCTGGATCAGGATATCAGGTTTATAGATATGCCGGAAGACATTCGGGACAAGTACCAGTACTTTACAGAAGCCGACATGCATAAACTACTACAGGCTGGTTATAAAGAACATTTTTACAGTCTTGAAGAAGGTGTGGAAGATTATGTGCGGCACTATTTGTCAACCGGTAAATATTATTGATATGATGAATAAAAAAATTGCCATTATTGGTGGTGGAAACCTTGGTACGGCCATAGCAGAAGGACTGGTGAAAAGTGGTTTTACCCTGCCTGAACATATCATGGTGACAAAGAGAAATATATCTACCATAAGCTACCTGGAAGAAAAAGGGATACTGGTGGGGGATGACAACTGTGAAGCTGTTAGGTATGCCGACCTGGTAATACTTGCCGTAAAACCCTTTCAGATTGAAGACGTTATTCATCGCATCAAAGGAGATCTTACAGATCACCACCTGCTG
>JANMMA010000062.1:0-5414 GCA_031372815.1 Sphingobacteriales bacterium | reverse complement strand
CGGTGAATTCCTATGAAAAGAATATGGAAGGTTCCATTACCATATTTGGAGAGAAAGGTACCGTAAAAATCGGCGGACAATATTTGAATGAACTGGAGTACCAGCATTTCGAAGACTTCGAAATAAAAGACCTGCCTCCTGGTAATCCCCCAAATAATTACGGCAAGTATTTTGGGTCAATGTCGAACCATGATAAAGTGTATGCGAATGTTGTGGAAGTTTTAAAAGGCAATGGAATTATTGCGACTAACGGGTTTGAAGGATTGAAAACGGTTGAAATCATTGATAAAATTTATACAGAGGCCATTGCTTCCTTACGATAAGCGATAGTAATAATTGATTTTTATGAAAGTTCCTTTTGTTGATCTGCATGCCCAGTATGAATCCATCAAGCCAGACATTGACAAGGCGATTAAAGATGTGATTTCGGAAACTGCATTTATTGGCGGAAAATATGTAAAAGATTTTGAAACATCCTTTGCATCACTATATGGTATAAAGCATGTTATTTCCTGCGCTAACGGTACGGATTCATTATATATTTTGATGAAAGTATTGGGAATCGGCATTGGTGATGAAGTCATTACTGCCGCCAACAGCTGGATATCGAGTTCCGAAACCATCTCCCAAACTGGTGCCACACCTGTTTTCGCGGATGTTGATCCGGTGTTTTACAGCATGGATGAAACTATGCTTGAAAGCCTTGTCACTCCAAAGACAAAAGCCGTCATTGCCGTTCACCTTCAGGGCCAGATGTGCAAAATCGATGCGATAAAGGACTTATGTGACAGAAGGGGAATTTTCCTGATTGAAGACTGCGCACAGTCTCATTTTTCAACCTATAAAGGAACCAGGGCAGGATTAACCGGAATAGCAGGTTCATTTAGTTTTTACCCTGGAAAAAATCTTGGTGCATACGGTGACGCTGGTTGCATCATCACTAATGACGATAATCTGGCAGAGAAATGCCGCATGTATGCCAATCATGGTGCATTAAAGAAGCATCATCACCTGGTTGAAGGCATCAACAGCAGGATGGATGGATTGCAGGCTGCCATACTTTCGGCGAAATTGCCTCATATACTCAAGTGGACTAACGCAAGAATAGAGAAAGCTGCGATGTATAAAAAATATCTTGCGGATGTCAGTGAAATTGAACTTCCGGTTGTAAGGCCTGAATCAGTGCATAGCTGGCATTTGTTTGTAATCCGCACAACGCACAGGGATGCATTAATGGCATTCCTGAAAGAACAACAGGTGGAAACGGCCATTCACTATCCAACCGCCTTACCAAACCTGCCGGCGTATGCCTACCTCGGGAAGAAGCCTGCTGATTTTCCCGTTGCATCGGAAATGCAGGACCAAATACTTTCGCTTCCGTTATACCCGGAATTAAAAGAGGAACAAATCATTTTTATTACTGATAAAATAAAGGAATTTTTAAAGACTGATCAATGACTGAATTCACATTACCATCATTATTAGAAAAATCTTATGTCTCCAAAAAAATCCAGGATATACATGGAAACCCAGAGGATTTTCATAGTGGTATTAACAGGGAAGAAGCAGAAATGCTGATTAGGGTGATCAGGGAGAATAAAGCAGTAAAGACTCTTGAAGTAGGACTAGCGATGGGGGCGTCAGCCGTTTGTTTTTGTGAAACAGCAAGACATATCGATCCTAAAAGTCTCCATTACGCTATTGACCCGTTCCAATATGCTGACTGGAAAGGGGTCGGCGTTAAATTGATTAACGAGTCTGGCCTGGCTGATCATTTTAAACTATTGGAGGGAAAGACCCATGAGGTTTTTCACTACTTCATTGACAACAACATTAAACTCGACATGGCCTTTATTGACGGGTGGCACACTTTTGACTATACTTTTATTGATTTCTTTTTTGTTGACCAGGTATTAAAGGATGGGGGTATACTTGCGTTTCACGATATGTATGCATTATCAAAACAAAAAGTACTTCGGTTTATCAAGACGCACAGGGATTATGAGATTTTGTATAATTACCGCATCACGGAAAAAGACCGTTGGAAAACATTTAAATTTTTTGTATGGCGTATTCTCCAGAAACCAGCACTTATATTTTCCTGGTATCACTGGAAGTTCCAGTTGTTTAGTCCATACGGAATCATTTTCCTCCGTAAGAAAAGTTCCTTCGAACCTAATTTTGATTTTTATAAAAAGTTCTGAGTGAAGCTGGAGAACAAAGTGATCCTGATACTTTCGTCAGAAAGTTGGGGACGGATGCTGCTTTCCAAGCATCACTATGCCATTGAACTCTGCCGTAAGGGTAATACGGTTTATTTTCTAAATCCGCCTATAAGTGGAAAGGGGTTTAAGAGCAAATTCGGTTTCCGGTCAGATGCATCAACCAGGGGAGTAATCGTAATAGACCAGGCACTATACTTCCCATTTAATATAAAATTTCATACACCGCGTATTTACAAATGGCTGATGAAATGGCATACAAGCCAATTGATCGCGTCCATTGGAAAACCTATAGACTTGGTTTGGTCCTTTGATTTACAAGGACTGTATTCCTTTAATGATTTCCCGGCTGAAATCCTGAAGGTTTATTTCCCTGCTGATGAGCCAATTATTCCCAATTCTATCCAGGCATCACGGGGTGCAGATGCGTTGGTATCGATAACAAAGGAGATCATTGAAAAATTTGACGCGTTCAGGGACAGGAGTTGTCTGCTTAATCATGGATTGGCTGCAGAATTTATAAATAATAATAATTCAGTACACGCAGTGGAAAATCCCAAAAGGGTTGGCATCAGCGGAAATTTTCTCCGGAATGATATTGACAGGGAAACGTTCAAACGGATTATAAATGATCACCCCGAGATAATATTTGAGTGCTGGGGCAGCGATTCAATTGGTCAGTCTAATATAGGCGGATCTGTTACGAATGAAACAGAACAGTTCATTACTGCCTTAAAGTCCAAAGATAATGTTGTCATGCACGGCATAGTAGATACGAAAACATTGGCAGAAGGGTTCAACAGGATGGATGCCTTCCTGATCTGTTATGATATTAGTCGAGATCACAGCAAAGGGACCAATTACCATAAGATCATGGAATACCTGAGTACAGGAAAGGTCATCATTTCAAATAATGTAACTGCATATAACGATAAGCCGGGACTGGTTGAAATGGTTGTGGAAAGGCGAAACAATGACGCTTTGCCGCAGTTATTTAGTAAAATAATGTCTTCGATAGAGGTTTATAATAGTGATTATTTAATACGAAAAAGGAAAGAGTTTGCATTTTCAAATGCTTATTCCAATCAATTAACCAAACTGGAGTCATTTTTACAAAGTGTTTCAAAATAAGCGCTCTAAAGTTTTAATTATTAGTCCATCTGGTAACTTCTATGGCAGTGAACAAGTATTGTTGGACTATCTTAAAACAACTAAACTCACTGCTAATGTTATGGCCCCATCCGGGTCGATGTTCATGGAAATATTGCTTGCTTCTGGTTTAAGGCATAAAATCCTGCCATACAATTCAAGACATCTTCCCATATTTTATGCAAAAGTTTTCACCTGGTTGCTGACAGGAAGGTATAATTATGTTTACTTGAATGAAGCCGGACATACAAAATACATTCAACTACTCTCCCGATTTTTCAGGAGTAAAAATTTT
The DNA here is from genome assembly GCA_031372815.1 of Sphingobacteriales bacterium. Classification (GTDB taxonomy): domain Bacteria; phylum Bacteroidota; class Bacteroidia; order Chitinophagales; family Chitinophagaceae; genus Pollutibacter. The sequence goes on along the minus strand of JANMMA010000062.1, from coordinate 1,748 downwards.
CTTATTCATGTACGAATAAGGGAAGATGCACAAGCGTCAAGGTGGCATCATTTACGTAAAAATGTTCAAATCATTACCATTTCCCGATACATACATGACCTGCTACCCATGGCAAGTATCCTCTTATATGATTCTTATATGTTCTCTAATGAAGGAAATAAGCCTTCTATTAATAAGATTGCTGAGCCCTTAAGGGTGGGCGTGATAGGACGGTTATCCTCAACGAAAGGCGTGTTTGAACTATTGGAATTATTAAAATTAACTGCGTCTAAAAAAGCAGGGAAGTTTCATTTCTATCTGTTTGGAGAAGAAGGTTCAGATATTAAGGGAACCTCAGTGTTAGGTGAGATACTGAGTTATCCTTTTGTATCAATGATGGGTTTTGTAAAAGACAAACAGAAAATGTATGACCAGGTTGACCTGATTTTACACTTAAGCAAAACTGAGCCACTAGGACGGATATTCTTTGAGGCGATCGAGGAAAATAAACCACTCGTAGGTTTTGATGCAGCGGGAATTGGTGAGATCGGGCATATGGCGGGTTTGACTGAATTGCTGGTGGATCCGCAGGTAAAGGACAGTGCCGTCGCTTTATATGAAAAAATGGAGATGGCCAGGACTAATTATTTGGAATTTGCCAGGAAAGTAGCCGATAGTAAACCAATGGCTTCCGAAATTTTCAATATTGTGAAATACTCGGGTACCCTGGATAAATTCATGCAATCATGAATGTTCTGTACGTCGGGCACTACAAGCCAGGTACAACCACCAGGGCAAGAGGTGAACAACTTCGCGAAATCCTTCATCCTGAAGATTTTTTTGTAGTAGATATCGATGTGCCCGTTGACCAGACGTCCAGAATTTTTAAATCTATTGGCTGGAGGTTTTATATAGGTCCGATGATCACCAGGATAAATAATTATCTCGAAGATCAAATCATGAATAAGCCGCATTTTGATATTGTATGGATTGACAAGGGTGTATTTATTAAACCTTCTATTTTAAAACGGCTTTCTGCTTCCGGCAGTAAACTGATACATTATACTCCTGATACGGCGTTCACTTATAACCGTTCCAGGCTCTTTTTTGAAGGCATCCCATATTACGATCACTGTATCACAACCAAATCTTTTGAGTTAGCAGATTACAGGCAGATGGGTGCAAAAAGGGTTCATTATTCAACCCAGGGGTATGACCCGGTGTTGCATAAAAAATACTATGAGTTGGAGGATAAAGATGGCATCATATTTATCGGGCAGTATGAGCACTGGCGGGAAAGCGTTGTACAGGCCATTGTAGATTCACAGATGGTCATAACTGTTGGTGGTGCAGGTTGGAAAGAAATGGCGGGCAAAATGAAAAATAGTAAGTATTTCAGGTATGCCGGTGAAGCTCTTTTTCATGAGCCTTACGCCAGGGCTATTTCAAAAAGCAAGGTTTCCCTGGGCTTGCTTGCCAGGAAATTTCCAGAAAAGCATACTACCAGGACATTTGAGATACCAGCCTGTTATACGGCCCTTGCCACCGAAAGGAACGATGAGATTCTTTCCTTTTTTTCTGAGGAAGAAGTCATGTTTTTTAAGGACATACCTGAGCTTATCGATAAACTGTCGAGAGCAATGAGTGATCCTTTATATCTTGAAAGTATTACGCGGAAGGGTTATCAAAAGGTTCATGAAGGAGGTTATGATTACAAGAGAATTCTTTCAAAGCTGGTTAAAGAAATGTAGCTTGTATGAAGGGTTTAA
>JANMMA010000053.1:0-1692 GCA_031372815.1 Sphingobacteriales bacterium | reverse complement strand
GAATACCCTGATTTTTCATCCACGCGCGGTAAATAAATCCATCTTTACCCGTTCTGCCGAACCAGCCCTGGGATCTGAGATCGTTTGTATTCATGTTTACAAGGTAAATAATTACGGATTGCGGATTACGGATTACGCATTAGGAAGTTAAAAAATATACGTAGTATAACTATTAAGCCAGCCTTGTTAAAACAGACAGGACTTTAATCTCTATTTACATACTCCCAAATTTTCCTTTTTCACACATTTCTTAATACCAGCCTGTCCCCCAGAAATTCCGGTAAAACATTGGCAGTATCTGCCGTAAGGCAGTAACGGATATCTTTCTCCAGCCCATAAGCAGATAACCGGTGATAATGGGAAGCATTATTGCGTTTCATGAATTCAAAAAGATCTGGCTTTGCCGATTCGTAGAGACTGAGTGCGATCATTGAACTGTCGCAACGAATATGAAAATGTTGTCGTATCCTGCTGATTACAGCGCCGGCAAATAAACTGTCTTCTATATTAATACGATCCTTCCATGCTGCACATCCCAGGATAACATTTTTATTTCTGGCTATCAGGTGGTCACTGACGGCAGACAAGTTTGGAAAAGACCCGGTGATAATTTCCTCTGCCCCATTGTCCAGCGCCATGTGCAACAATTTTGTGCCGTTGGTAGTGGTAAGTACCAGTACACGGTTTTCAACAAATTCACGGGGGTATTCGAAAGGTGAATTACCATGGACCAATCCATCGGCGACCTTACCATCACGTTCACCGGCAGTGATGCCATTATACTCCTGACCAAGTTCAATACACCGGGGTACAGTCGCGACAGGTATCACTGCAGTTGCGCCATTGTATAAGGCAGTTGCAATGGTCGACGTTGCGCGAAGCACATCAATAATCACTACAATGCTGTCGGATATATTATATAAATGCAGTAATGCAGGAGAAGAACAGGTGAACAGTTGCGGTCTTGGTTGATCCATGATAGAATTTTACATCATCAATGCTTTCCACATCTCTGTTTCAGCATATCGTTTTATAACAGCATTTCTTTTTACCAGGAGTTTTTCAAGGTATTTTGTAAGGTAGATACTGTTGAATATATTACCGATCACACCATAGGGTAATTTGAAATCAAGCAGGTCGATCATCAGTGTTCCATTATTGATCTCTTTGAAATGATGTTCGTGCCGAAAATAAATAAAGTCGCCCTTAACCTGTTCATCTGTGAAACTTACAGGTGACTCCATGGCAGTGATTTTAACCTGCATGGTGCGGCTCTTCCCCAGATGCTTTGCCCTCCAGGTAACTGTTTCATGAAGGCTTATCGGGCCGGAGGTTACCCCCGCAATAGCCTCTTCATTAGTTTCTTTCGTTGATATTTTATGAAGTCCGATATTACGGCTCAGGTCAAATACACGCTTTGGTGGTGCTTCAATGAATGTAGTTAAGTGGATGGTTGGCATAATTAATTTGCTGATTGGCGGATTAGCGAATTGGCGAGTTATCAGTTAACGATTCGTTGAATTATCTGTTTACTTTTTCGGGATCGAATCAGTACATCGTTCGAGTAGGATTATGAATTGAATTCGTCACTCCGTAAATTCGCCAATCCGTCAACCCGTTAATCCGACAATCCACAAATCCGCTAATTCATACGAACGGCATTTTTACCACTTTGGCTTTGATTTGCTTATC
>JANMMA010000040.1:0-5464 GCA_031372815.1 Sphingobacteriales bacterium | reverse complement strand
CAAAAGTGGCGGAACGCGCGAAGACCCTGACTCCCGCCAGGTGTGAGATGCGGTTGATCAGGTTTTCGGGAATGCCGGCCGACAGAAAATTTAAGGTGGAATCGTTTTGTTTATTTTCAAATGGAAGGATGGCTAAAGATCTCATCGATGCTGTCGATAAGGTATCAGGCAGCATTGAATTATTGAAAAAGATGATCGCAGTAATCACCAACACACCAATCGAAGCGCCTATCCAAATTCCCTTATTGGATTTTTTTGGACTGGCTGTTTTCGTTTTCCCCTGCATTTCTTCCTTCCTGGGGATCACCAATCCCGGATTAGATAACGCAAAAACTTCGATCGGTTCATCCACATTCTTGAATTCGAAATTCCCCATCGACACTACCTGGAATTCCGATTTGTTCCTTATTTCATCGGCCACTTTTTTGGAAAACAGGATAGAACCCGGCACACCCAACGTTTCAATGCGGGAAGCAAGATTCACCGCATCGCCGAAAATGTCATTGTCTTCCAGCATAACTTCGCCCTGGTGAATACCGACTTTCAATTTGAACACACCAGCCAGGTTACATGCCTCCTGGATCTTCATGGCCGCATTGACCGCATCGGAGACCGTATTGAAGGATGACATCACTCCGTCACCCAGTTCTTTTATCCAACGACCGTTGTATTGTTCGATGATGGGTTTTTGTATTTCACGATTCTTCCTGATCAGCTCAAAAGCCTTCTGTTCGTCGTTACCCATCAGGGCGGTGTACCCGACGATATCGGTAAACATTATGGCGGCTAGTTGTCGGGTTTGAGACATTGTCTTGATTTAAGCGTGGCTTAGTCAGGCGTAGGGTATCCTGGCATAAGACTGAAATATACGCAACACGTGGGTAAGTGCCAATTACGACCATGCGGTCACAAATTGCGACCGCATCACTATCTATTTTCAGTCCATCCCAAAATCCCTCTTTTTTATACCAGATCGGGTATAAATTTTGACCGTTTCCAGAGGCCCTAAAAAAGAACACCGCTTTGTGTATGAGGTTAAAGATGTCTGTCCCGGCAGACGAAGGCCCCACCAATCAATTCATATTCCCCTTCATGTCATATGGATTGTCCGGGAAAGATGAATGAATGATTTCATATTGTTGGCGAGGCATAAAAGTCCCCATTATGGATGCATCATTTTATCTCCATTTTCAACTCCCCTTTCCAATCCTCCGCAACACCCTCCTTTAAATACTGCTCCGCATTATTATTATATATATGGGCCGCGCGATCCTCGGGATTTTTAAAGATCACCTGCTGGAAATACTCCACTGCCTGTTTGAAATCCTTTTCAAAATATCGATTCAGCCCGGATTCAAAATCTTCCCTCGTTATCGTTTTTAGATTTTTTTGATCTGCAGCCAACCCATCTAAGATCTCATAAATCCGGAGCACATCCTGCTTCCCCTTTACCTGTACCTTTCCCAGAGACCGATAAGTAAATTGCGTAGTGTCTTCTATCTGGAATAAGGAAGATTCGCTGATGATGATCTGCGCGCCAAAAAATTTGGTCAACCCTTCAATCCTTGAAGCCGTATTCACCGTGTCTGATATAACCCCGGTACTCATCCGCTGCGCTGTTCCCATCATGCCCAATATCAAAGGCCCGCTGTGGATACCGATGCCGCTTTTCAAAGGGCTTTGCAAAGTAAATCCCCCCAGTTCCTTCATCTCAGAAATATCATGCTGAATTTTTATAGCCGCTTTTACAGCATCTCCCGGTTTATCTATAAACAAGGCCAAAATACCATCGCCTAAATACTGATTGACCAGCCCCCCATCTTTTTCAATAAATTGTACCACACGGCCCATATACTCATTGATGAAAGCAAAGTTTGTCCTGGGCGACATGGTCTCCGAGAGCGAAGTATAGGATCGGATATCCGAAAAGAATACCGTCATCTCTCCCTGTATATGATCTCCGAGCTCCACATCTGTAATAGATTCCTTCCTGAGATAGGATAAAAATTCACGTGGCACAAACCGGCTGTAAGACCGGTTCGTATTCATGATATCGTTGGTTAAATGCTCCACCTTCTTAAAGGAATTCGTGAATTTTACCGCTAGCAAAAAGGCCTGTGAAAAGATCAACAGAAAGAATCCCGCTCCGCTTAAATATACCCCATGTATGAATTTAAAGTCGATAGCCAGGTCGTGTACCACGGTGAATAGGAAACAGAGAATACCTGCAAGGATTATTAATCCACCTTCCCTATGCCTTACGACCGCCAGGTAAATACCCCGGAAAATTAACAACATAGCAGCGCCCACCAATACCCAAAAAGGAAGCATGAGCTGACTATATACGCGGGAAGGGAAAATAATTGTAGCCACAATACCAACAGTGCTGACCATAAGCAGCAACTTCCCAAACCATAAAGGAAATTCTTTTGCAAATAATTCCCTGAGGAAAAACCAAAATAAGGCAGCCCCTGCGAATATGGAAATATGAATCAGCTTCAGCCCGATTTCATAGGAGGCAGCAGGCCAGATAGTATAAAAAAAAGCAACCCCGGAAAAAAGATTCTTTATCGCAAAGAAAAAACAAAGCAGACTAAAATATAAATTGGATTTGATCCTTCTTCGCAAAAAATACAAAGCAATATGATATAAACTCATGATGAATAGTCCACCAAAAATAAATAGTTCGAATGCCAATTGGCGGTCATAGTGGGATTGAATGGCAGCCTGGCTTCCAATACGTGGGCTTTGCCAGACTCCCCCCATCGCATAGGCGAAATTGGCAATATGCAGGGTAAATGTTAAGGTGTCCCTGTTTTGTTTGATGGGCACAAGAAGCGTATGAGATCCCGGATTGAAACCGGTAGAGGTATTAGCTACGGTGCCATCTGCAGCAATCTGCTCACCTCCTAAATATAACGAATAGGAAGAATGCATGTAGGGTATATACAAAGCAAGAGCTGTTGCACGTTGTTCCGACCCTAAAATTATGTCGAGCTGATAAGTAGCATAACCATGCGCGGGCAGTGTTTTATTTTTATGCCTGAATCCATTCCATACACGTGGCAGGGTCATGAAATCAGGCTTTGGATCCGAAACTCCCTGGGGGGACTGCAATTGCTCCCAGGCAAATCGCCATTCACCGTCGAGTGGAATGGTCATATTTTTGAGGTCGGATGCAGATAAATTCATACGGCCACCTACGGCCAGAATTTTTTCTTCGGGTTTGGAATTTATCTGCCAGGAAAAAAAGCCTAATGCACATATCGCAACAAATAAAATGATGCCGATGAGTAACCTGTTGAACATGTGAAATGGTTTGCTCATTTCCTGATGCCTAATTCCAGGTTCAATTCTTCTCCTAACTGCTGATTATTTTTTAAATCCAAATGTCCTTTGTCGGAAAAATCTTTGGGTTCATAAAAATCCGCCGGATGCTCTTTACTTAACAGGCCCATCTGCTGGTATGTATATCCAACTAGTTCAGAACAAAAGAAAGCTGTTTTATTGACTTCCAGATGAAATAAGCGGCCAAGAATTCCTTTTATAAAAAACAATAAATCAGTGGGGAATTTATCAGGATGAATTTTCTTAATGGCGCTGATTAATCCCTTGAAATTTTCCGGTCCTAATTCATTTTTCAACCTGCGGAAAATATATGCTGTGAAGATACCTTTGGCCAGTTCATCGTTGATTCTTTTTTCTGCATCAACTAACGTGGGTCCGGCTTTGGGTTTATGCAATTCCTGGTCGTTTGTAATGGTATAAGGAGTAGATTCCCAAAGCAGGATGGGTGACGACTGATCCTTTATTCCGATGTCTTTACTTAATACTACCATCGCACAATGGATAAAGCTGCTACCGGTGAGTCGGGAAATGACTTCCTGGAAATGGCTATCGCCATGGACTAATACGATGTCGCCGGTTTTCAACGTAGGAGCGAGTGCCTGCCAGGTAATATTTGTGTCGGCCATAAGATGGGTTTTATTTTTGGGTTTTGGTTGAATCAGGGTTGTACCAATTGGCTTCCGACAAAGACCAGGCAAAATCAGTTTGCTTCATGACCTTTCCATCCTTCAGTTTAAATAAATTTGTATCAGGTGTGCCCACATAACCCTTACCTCCGAAATTAGCGCCTTTCAATTGCAATAAAGGAGAAGAAGGCAGGAAGGCCACCCTTTGCATGCTACTATCTGGCAAAATGGGCCCCATACTCGCCAATGCATGGCAGGTAATACAGGAAGATGATAATTGAAAACCCCGCTCTACATTGGAGTTGGCCAATAATGAAGCGCTGCCATTTTCATCATAGTAATCTGTTTGCGTTCCCCGTAATAAAAAGTATTCCCATTTTGTTCCTTCAAGGCCAATATTAACCGGAGCCCTTTCACAATCGTATGGGGGCTGGTCACAGGCAAATCGATCCCTTGAGGGAAGTAACCATCCATCGTCACCTGCATGCTTCTGGCCTCGATTATCAATATGTTCAAAAGTTGCCCAGAACCATTTCGTCAGCACCCTGCTGGTAATGTGAATGGATACCAGTCCATATAAATCTTTAGTGATCTTCTTACCATTTAATGTTTTCACATACTGCCAATGGTAACGGGCTTTTTCATAATCGGTATCTGCAATTTTTCGCCATTTCACCTTTAGTTCAACGGACTCTGTCGGGAATTTCATCAGGGAATCTGATAGGTAAAATGCCAGTTGTCCATTCAGGTTATAAAGTCTGTTGCTAACAACGTAATCAAATGTGGATTGATTCATTACCACTTCTTCAAGGCCAAAAGTTGGATCCTTCGTGATATCGGGTAGCCTTGCTTTGATGGAGAATTGCTGAAAGTTTTCAAAAGAGCGGACACCGAAATCTTTATCCAGCCATGCTTTAGGAGTGGTGCCGTCGGCAAGATATACTTCCGGACCAGTTTTCCAGGTTTGCCATACCACCCAGCCTGTGTCGCCCAATTGAAGGGTAGTATCGGCTTTCAATAGCGTTGTATCCGCCGGCCAGTTAATAGCCCGAAACAGATCCCAGGCAAAGCGGTCGGGGTATTGTAAAACATAGTTAGAATCCAGCTGGTAATTCCATGGTTTCAGGACAGGTGTGGGAACGGACTTTTGTTGAACTGAATTATCGGCCGGATTGCAGGAAAAAGTGATTGCTGACAGCGGCAGGATCAGGGCAATGAAAAGCAGTAGCTTTTTAAGTATTTGTAAGGATTGCATTATTGCGGGATTCAGTGTTGGATGATTCAGGCGCTTAAAAGTATAATAATTTGGGGAAGAAATGCGAGCTTTATCCCCCTTCCAGATACTCTTTTCCTAATCTGTTACACACTTTTTTTCATGCGAAAAAGTTTGCTTGCTGCTTTCTTACTCATTGTCTTCGTATCTCACGCATCTGTTAACAAGGAGATTCTCTCTCCCGATGGGAAGATAAAAGTTGTTGTTGAAGTTAAAG
>JANMMA010000037.1:0-2332 GCA_031372815.1 Sphingobacteriales bacterium | reverse complement strand
ACCTCGAAAGGATGAAAAAGAAACTGGTTTCCCCGAAGTGTCATTTTGTACAAAGTCCAGCGCATCAGATCCAACGGTACCAATTTTAGCGACAGCAATATTTTGCTTCAGCATATTACCATAGTAACCTGTTTTTGCTTCTGCGGATAGGGTATTAAAACGTTTTTCTGTAATGGCAACATCAGTATTCAATTGTGTTGCGACAAGTATCACAAAAGCAGAAACCGGAGAGGAGGTGTTTTCTGAAACGAACTTATCGGTTTTCTGCTGAATGGTAGCTACTGTCTTATCGTAGTCTTTCCGCATAGTACCGCCCGGGTCTGGCTTCCCGTCATTAATGTGCTTTACGATTTTACTAAGCTTACTGAATAAGGGATCAAATTCAGTATTGAATTTGGTGAACTGGTCGTGTGCAGCGGATCCTACAACTTTTGCCTTTGCCAGTGAGTCGGCAGTCCCCTTTATCGTGATTGATGAATTATCCAGGAATATTGGCAGCCTTTGTTTGTTGCCTTCATAGGTCAGCAAATAAACATTGGGATCTGGAACCACGCCTTTTAATTCAAACATGCCCTTAATCACGGTACCGGTTGCCAACGGGGTTGGCGACAGGTCTTCGTTACGCAATTGGATCACCGTCTTGTCGGGTATACCTTTAATATTACCGTTGATCGTAAAGGATTTCTGTGCCTGTGCGATCGCAGATAACGAAAGGGCCAAAAAAATAAAGCAGCACTTCATGCAGAATGTCTTTTTTGTAAAACTTCAATAACGTCCTGCAAGGTATTTCCTTTACTGTTAAGCAAAACTAAATAATGGAATAACAGATCTGCCCCTTCATTCAGGAACTTCTCCTCATCACTGTCTTTTGCCTCGATCACCATTTCAACGGCCTCCTCTCCCACTTTTTGGGCAATTTTATTGATTCCTTTACTAAACAGCGATCGCACATATGATTTTTCGTCGTTGCTAGTCTTTCGCAGGTTTATAATGTCTTCCAGATAGAACAGAAAATCTTCAGAATGGTTGCGTTCACTCCAGCAGGTATCAGCGCCAGTATGGCAAACCGGGCCTGCTGGCAGTGCCTTGATCAATAGGGTGTCGTTGTCACAATCCGCCGCAATGGTTTTGAGTTCCAGGTAATTACCACTCTCCTCTCCTTTAGTCCAGAGCCTGTTTTTTGAGCGGCTATAAAAAGTCACTTTGCCGGTCGACATGGTTTTGTCTATAGCCTCCTGGTTCATATAGCCCAGCATAAGCACTTTATGGGTCTTATAATCCTGTATAACAGCAGGTATCAACCCGTCTGTCGCTTTGGAAAAATCAATATTCATGGTGCAAATATCTTCATAATTTATGAACTCCAGGCTATGCTGATATCCCTGCTGTCTAAGTCCATTAGAGAATGACTAAGTATTAATCTATAATCGGCGATTCCTTACAACCTTACGGGAATACCATGGTCCCTCAGTTCACGCTTTAGTTCCGGAATCGCCACTTCCCTGAAATGAAAAATGCTGGCCGCCAGGGCGGCATCGGCTGATGCCTGTTGAAACACATCCACAAAATGCAATGCATTACCTGCGCCGCCGGAAGCTATAACGGGAACGGGTAACCGCCTAGATAAAAGGCCTGTTATGTCAAGTGAAAATCCCTGCTTGGTGCCGTCATGATTCATAGAGGTAAGTAAGATTTCCCCTGCCCCACGGTCAACCGCTTGTAAAGCCCAGTCCAGGCATTTCATTGTTGTCCTTTCCCTCCCGCCACTGAGATATACATACCATTCACCATCCTCTTCTTTTTTAGTATCAATAGCCAGTACCACACACTGCGATCCAAATTCAGCAGACAGGTCATTAATAAGTTTTGGATTGTGGAATGCTGAAGTATTTACAGAAATTTTATCTGCACCATTCTGCAACAAGATATTAACGTCATCTATACTGCTGATACCACCGCCCACAGTGAATGGAATATTAATGTGATGCGCTATCCGATTGACCAGTTCACACAGTGTTTTTCTTTTTTCTACCGTAGCCGTGATATCTAAAAACACCAGTTCATCTGCTCCCTCCCGTGCATACATAGCGCCAAGTTCTACAGGATCTCCGGCGTCGCGAAGGTTAATAAAGTTTGTTCCCTTAACAGTTCTTCCATCCTTGATGTCTAGACAGGGAATGATTCTTTTGGTGATCATGATAAAAAAGTTTGATAATTATCGAGGTCGATCATGATAGAAAAATTTAAAGAACATGAAGGGTGATCATGATAGAAAAGTTTGAAGATCGTCAAGAGTTATCCGGTTTTCATAGATCGCTTTGCCAATAATTAC
>JANMMA010000486.1:0-1629 GCA_031372815.1 Sphingobacteriales bacterium | reverse complement strand
CTTACCATATTTCTATTTGGCGTAATGGTGAATTATGGTATTGGTATCATCCTCAGCAGGTATCTGAACGGTAATAATATCGATGATATTTCCCGTGTTTCAACAATGTCTATTTCAGCCTTAACTGCTATAATACTTGTTATTGTGGGGTATATGAAAGGCAACAATACGAAGGAGCAGGAATTTAATTTGCTGTAATCTTAAAAGCATTTGTAATTATGCTGTTCGTACTATCAATGATATGTGTACAGAGTATTCAAATTCACCCATAATAACCTTTACTTCCAGGCGCCTAAAATGAGCCCCATCACCGAAAACGCCTCTAACATATAACCGCCATTTATCAACACATACTTCAACGGCCTCTTTTCAAATAATGCAATGATGGCGATCGCAAGGGCCACCCAACCTAGTCCGGCCAGAAATCCAGCCATAAAACCAAAAGCCAGGCCCTCATTACCAATAAACATCGCCAGATTTAAAGACATAAAAAAGGAAAAAACAAAGGAAAGTCCGAATACCAATGGCATCTTTCTTTCCTTCAAATAATCTGACGTAAAATGATTGGCATCCATCCAGCTTTTCTCAAAAATGGTATACCAAAGTCCGCCGATGATAAAAGTTGACAACGCAGCTGTTGTAACAGCATACCAATTCAGGTTATGCATAACTGTGGAGATGTCCATGGTTCAATTTTTTTGGAGTTGAAAACTGAAGATAATGGCAGGGCTATTTCCGGGATAGTAAATTTTTAACCTTTCGGACCCACCGGAAAAAAATTTGACTTCCCCCGGTTAGACTCCTCTTTGATGAACTCCTGTGGATTGAACCCGGAGAAAAGTACAAACTCTTTGATGAAATGCGACTGATCGGCATAGTCGCAACTATAGGCCACATCTGCCCAGGATATTTTCTCCTTGTCCTGAATTAATTTAAGAATCTCATTGAACCGCAGAATCCGCTGATAAATTTTGGGCGTAATCCCCACATATTTTTTAAAATGCTGGATCAACTGTTTCTGTGTATATGGATAAGTCTTAATAATCTCATTAAATTTTGACACTGGTTCCAATTGAAGCCTGTCAATAAAACCTAACAGGTCTTCCGATGGAGCCAGCTGTTCATCAAACCTCTTAACCAACCAATCTATTACTAAGGTCATTTTTGCATGATGGTCTTCAGCCTTCAATATGTCATTTCTTAATTCAATTATCTCTGACCCAAGACATTCCTCTGCAGAAACAACTTTTTCGCTGACGTCTAGTAAAGGAAAATGAAAAAAGGGATATGCACCTGCAGATTTAAATTGAACAACAAGCATCTCCGAGTCCATGTGCGCAGAAATGGATATAAAATTTTTATGCATCCCTGAAATCCATGCCTGCCGGAAGAATCCATTGGGCTTCAATGTTTCATTGTCATATGTATTCCGCGGGATATCATCCAGTTCAAAGATCATGAATACATGTCCCGTAGGCACAACCCTTTCCATAGAATGATCAGGAGTAAAGCCCTTCATATAAAATACAGCTTCAATATATTTTTCGAGATTTTGTGGTAGGTCGTATTGCTCGTATATCATGACTAGTCTGTAAAACGAAGATGAAATTACTGATTCCTGATCTCATA
>JANMMA010000426.1:0-2213 GCA_031372815.1 Sphingobacteriales bacterium | reverse complement strand
TGAAGTAAAATGGGATGGCTATCGCGCTGTTGGACTGATGAAAAACGGCAAGGTTTCACTCATTTCCAGAAACGATAAATCCTTCAGCGATAAATTTTATCCAGTTACAAAAGCATTGGAATCATGGAATATAAATGCGGTGGTGGACGGTGAAATTGTAGTTCTTGATGAGCATGGTATTTCCAACTTTGGGGCATTACAAAACTGGCGAAGTGAAGCAGATGGTGAATTATATTATTACATTTTTGATATCCTCTGGCTACAGGAAAAAAACCTGGAAGGCCTGAGTTTCACTGAACGCAGGCAAATACTGGAACCGCTAATGCCACAGGAAAGTATCATCAAGATCAGCCAGGTTTTTGAAGAATCAGGACTGGAATTCTTCGATGCAGCAAAAAAAATAGGGCTCGAAGGGATCATTGCCAAATATAAGGATAGCCAATACCAGGAAGGAAAGCGATCCGATAAATGGGTGAAAATAAAGGCCAACAAACGTCAGGAAATGGTCATCGGTGGATACACGAAAAACAATGATTCAGGAAAACTATTCAGTGCATTGCTGGTAGGCGTTTTTGACGAAGGTTCTCTAATTTATACTGGGAAGATAGGTACTGGTTTCAATGAAAAAATGAAACGTGAAATGATGGAACAGTTCAAACCCTATGTGATCAAAAGCCCACCCTTCAAAGACACTCCGGATATCAACAAACCATCACGATTCAGGCATAACCCCCCTCATGCCGTAGCTACCTGGCTAAAGCCTGTGCTCGTTTGCGAAGTTAGTTTTACAGAAATGACCTCTGACGGCATCATGCGGCATCCTTCTTTTGAAGGTATGCGTATAGATAAAAATGCAAAAAATGTTGTTATGGAAAAAGCAGCACCAGCTAAAAAGACAGTGAAAAAACCTGTAGAATCTGCCAGGCAATTAGTTACCCCAACAGGAAAAAAAGAACGTAAGACCCTGCTCAATCCGACAGAGGAAACGCAGGTTAAAAAAATCAATGGTCATGATCTCAAGTTTACGAACCTGAGTAAAATCTATTGGCCAAAAGAAAAAATCACCAAGCGTGATATGCTGAATTATTATTTCCAGGTAGCACCTTATATACTACCTTACCTGAAAGATAGGCCGCAATCCATGAACCGCCATCCCAATGGCATCACAGGAGAAAGTTTTTATTTTAAGGACGTGACCGGCAAAGCACCTGAATGGGTGGAGACCTATGAATATCATAGTGATGCGGATGAACGTGTCCGTAATTACCTCGTTGCAAAGGACGAAGCAAGTTTGTTATACATGGCATCACTGGGCTGCATCGAAATGAATCCCTGGCACAGCAAGGTGCAAACAGAGAACTATCCGGACTGGTGTATTATAGACCTCGATCCTGCAAAAAATACTTTTGACCAGGTGATAGAAGCAGCTATTGTCACCAAAGACATTCTCAACAATATGGGGATTACCAGCTATCCCAAAACCAGTGGATCCACCGGTATACACATTTACGTTCCGCTTGGAGCAAAGTATACTTATGAACAATCAAAGGAATTTGCGCGCGTCATTGCGCATATGGTGAATCAACAACTTCCCGCTTTTACCAGTATCGAAAGAATCGTGAGCAAGCGGAAGGGTAAAATCTACATCGACTTTCTGCAGAATCGGCCACAGGCTACTGTTTCAGCACCTTATTCTGTACGTCCAAAACCCGGCGCAACGGTTTCCATGCCACTTCAGTGGGAAGAGGTGAAAAAGGGAATGAAGATGAGCGATTTCAATATTTACAATGCTGTGGACAGGATCAAAACGCTGGGTGATCTTTTCAAACCCGTTCTCGGAAAGGGGATAAATCTGGAAAAAGTGATCACAATGTTCGAGAAGTAATTATGGGGAAATAAATACACAGTTATAAGATTGATTCATGGGTATTGTTTTTGACAATGAATAGGTTATAGACTTTATAACCTATGTACATACTCACTGCTAGTGTTACGTTCCGTGAGGGAAAAAGCCTGCCTGATTTTCTGCCGACTAAAGATTTTACAACGAAATTCCCGGTGGTGCTATTATACGTACTATTCGCATGTTTGCCGTTGGCCTCCCTTGCCTGGTTTGTAGTGTTTCTATTATGGTTATTTAATAGCATTATGGTGCAATATTTTGTAGTTGCGGCAATATTTTTTAGTGTATCCGCCTTAGTGTCTGGATTATC
>JANMMA010000423.1:0-1958 GCA_031372815.1 Sphingobacteriales bacterium | reverse complement strand
GTTTACAAACAAAATCAAATGCGCCTTTATTCATGGCAGATCTGATGTTATCCATATCGCCATAGGCAGAAACCATCACGGTTTTCATCATTGGGTTGGCTTCTGGCAATTTGGTTAAAAGCGTTAAACCATCCATCCCCGGCATATTGATATCACTTAGTACGATTTCAATGTCTGGATGTTCCTGTATTCTTTCAAGGGCCTGTTTTCCGTTTATAGCAAATACAAACTCATACCGCTGCTCACGGATTTGTTTCCTGAACTTTTGCTTGATCAGGAATTCGAGATCTGTTTCATCATCTGCCACGAGGATTTTCGCCATCAGTTCAATTTAAGTTTTTCTTTTAAGACAGAAAAATCCAATGGCTTTGTCAGGAAATCGTCAGCGCCCAGTTCCATAGATTTATTATAGTTCTCAGCATCACCATACGCGGTGATCATCATCACCACAGGGGGAGGATTTTCATATTTCTGTTTGATGTGTTTAAGGAGGTCAAGGCCGCTCATGCCAGGCATATTGATGTCGGATAAGATCAGCACTGCTTCATGATTGTTCATGCTCAGATAGGTGAGGGCTTCTTCACCTGAAAAAGCAAAAGCAAGGGTGATTGCACCTGTTTTGATTTCTTTGCGAAACCGTTGCTCAAAAAGCATTTGAATGTCACGTTCATCATCAACGACGAGTATTTTCATAAGTCATTTTTAGCGTTCAAACTGTTAGGTAAAAGTATTATAAACCTGGTATATTCCCCATCTTTAGTTTCCACAGTTAAACTGCCCCCATGCCCCTTGGTAACGATATCATAACTCAGGGATAAACCAAGGCCAGTACCCTCTCCGGAGGGTTTGGTGGTAAAGAAAGGCTGAAAGATTTTGTCCCTGATGGATGGTGGTATACCAGAGCCATTATCTTCTATACGAATCTCTATTTTATTTTCGATTTTCCTCGTTGTCACCTTAACCGAAGGTTCATAGCCAATGCCTTCCCCTGGCTGTTCCATTAATCTTTTATTTTTTTCCTTGACAGCATAAAATGAATTGTTGAATAGGTTCAGCAATACCCTTCCTAATTCCTGCGGAACTGCCTGGACCACTTGGATTTTTTCATCAAAATCAGTTTTCATATAGGCATTAAACTGTTTATCTTTTGCCCTCATACCATGATAAGAAAGCCTGAGATATTCATCAGCAAGTGCATTGATATCCACATTTTCTATTTGTCCGTTACTGCTCCTTGAATGCTGAAGCATGGATTTGACAATGGAGTCAGCCCTTTTGCCATGAAAACCTATTTTCACCATATTTTGTTGCAGGTCGCTGATGATTTGTCTGGCCTCTTCCTTCTCTTCGTTGGGCAGCCTGGCAACAGGGCCATCAGTCAACTCTTGTAAGAGTTCTGTATTGACCTCTGAAAAGTTATTGACAAAATTCAATGGGTTTTGAATCTCGTGCGCAATACCGGCAGTTAGTTCTCCCAATGAAGCCATCTTTTCAGATTGGATCAGTTGTGACTGGGTCGATTGAAGTTCAGCAATTGATCTTTTTAATTCTTCTGTTCGCTGATTGACCTTTGCTTCCAGTAACATATTTTCCCGGTGCAGACTTCGGGACCTGTAGCTGATATAGGACCTTATTGCGGATCCCGCAATGATTGCATAGGTCAGTAAGGCCCACCACCTTTGCCACCAGGGAGACAAGATCGTAAAGTCAAGCACTGCTGCACTACTCCACCTTCCATTATAGGATTTGCACCTTACTTTAAACCGGTATTTTCCAGGAGGCAGGTCCCGATAATTTTCACTGAAAGGTTTTTCTGCGGCATCACTCCAGATTTTGTCTATTCCTTCCAGAATATACCTGTATTTAATGCGATCCGGCTGTTTATACTGGTTTGATGTATACCTGAAATTGATATAGTTGTTGTTATGCGACAATTGCAGGTTCACGGGCATATTATA
>JANMMA010000413.1:0-10168 GCA_031372815.1 Sphingobacteriales bacterium | reverse complement strand
TTTACCTACCGATGGCCTTGCGGCCAAAATAATCAGGTCAGATTTTTGCCAGCCATAGGTGATCCGGTCAAGGCTTGCAAAGCCACTGGGAACGCCCGTTACGTCTTCCTGGCGGTTCCGCATGTCTTCTATCCGCTCAATCGTTTTAACAAGCACTTTATCGATGGAATTATAATTCTGGCGAAGGTGATTATTGGTGATCTCAAACAATTTCGTTTCTGCATCATCCAGCAAATCAAATACGTCGGTACTGTCTTCGTATGCATCGCCGATAATCTCACCACTGATGCGGATGAGTTCGCGCTGGATGAATTTCTGCAGCACAATACGACAGTGGGTCTCAATATTGGCCGACGACACCACAAAGTTGGTGAGCTTGGTAACAAAATAAGGACCACCGATGATGTCGAGTTCTTCCCTGGTTCGAAGTTCTTCCACCACAGTAAGCAGGTCAATGGGACTGTTTTTCGCGGCCAGTCCCTGCATGGCCTTATAGATCCGCTGGTGGGCGTCAACATAAAAACATTCTGGCTTGAGCAACTCAACGACCGTATCAAAAGCTGCTTTTTCCAGCATGATGGCCCCGAGAACTGCTTCTTCCAACTCTTTGGACTGCGGTGGGATTTTTCCGTAAACCAGGGTGTTTAATTCGGGGTTTACCCTGCGTTTACTTTTACGGTCACGATTGATATTTGTCAGGTCCATTTAATGCTATTGGGATAGTGATTTTGGATGATTGTGGATCGACTTTGAGAAGATTCCCTGTAAAGTAAAAGGATTCATATTCAATGTTAAGAGAAAGTTACCTGCAAAGCCGGCAGCGAATTTAATTCCAATAAATTTCCCTCAAAAAATTTAAATGACATAATAGTTATTGACAGTGGGCGCACCTGTTTATCCACTGCCACAATCAGGTTATACCCAGAAATAAGAACTAAATCCACGATTCGCTTTAAAATCCCACCGGTTTTTTCATCATATACACATATTCTGTGGTTAAATAAATAGTGGCTGTTTTTTGGGGAATTCCTGCTACCTACAGTATGGAACTTACGCTATATTATGGCCATCAAGTGACCGTTATTAAAGGAAAAGATCAATTTTCCTGCCTTTTTATCATCCCTTTACAGCGTAAAAAAACCATGCTTCGCAGACCATTTCTGATAGCATTCTTGGTATAATAAACCGGTCCTTTTAGTGGTTAAACATTATTTTCCTGACCCTCGATCAAGCTAATCGGTCATCTAAAGCCCATTTGGTTATATTTGCGCGAAGGCAAAAACCTTATTATTATACCATGACGATTTCTTATAAATGGCTGCTTGAATACCTGCCGGTGGAACTGGAACCCGAAAAAATATCGAGTATACTAAATGCCATCGGGCTGGAAGTGGAAAGCCTGGAAGAATACGAGGAGGTGAAAGGCGGACTGAAAGGCCTGATCATTGGCGAAGTACTGGAGGTACAAAAGCATCCCAATGCAGACAAATTATCCCTGACCAAAGTAAATATGGGTAACGGCACACCGCTGTCGATTGTATGTGGCGCTCCAAATGTGGCGGCTGGACAAAAAGTAGTGGTTGCCCCGGTGGGCACCACCATCTACCCCAATTCTGGAGATCCAATGACCATGAAACTGGTGAAAATAAGGGGCGAAGAAAGCCAGGGTATGATCTGTGCAGAAGACGAGATTGGCATGGGCACCTCACACCAGGGAATCATGGTGCTTAACCCCGCAGCCATAATCGGGATCCCCGCAGCGGAATATTTCAAGCCTTACGACGACTATATTTTTGACATCGGACTAACGCCCAACCGCAGTGATGCTATGAGTCACTTGGGTGTGGCACGCGACATCTGCGCCTACTTAAGTCATCACGAAAAAAAACACTATGCCGTCAAAACGCCGTATAGTAACACCTTCAAAATCGAAGAAAATACGGTACCCGTCACCGTTAGTATTGAAAATCCTAAGGATTGTCCACGATACGCTGGCGTAGGCATCAGTGGCATTAAGATAGGGCCATCACCTGCCTGGATGGCGAAGCGACTAAAGGCCATCGGCGTAAGGCCCATTAATAATGTAGTAGACGTCACCAATTATATATTGCACGAAACGGGACAGCCTCTACACGCATTTGATGCAGACAGGATCAGTGGTAACCGGATCATCGTAAAAAATCTTCCTGCAGGAACATCGTTTATTTCACTAGATGAAAAAGAAAGGAAACTCAGCGATGAGGACCTGATGATCTGTAATGGAAAGGGTGAGCCTATGTGCATTGGTGGTGTATTTGGCGGATTACACAGCGGCGTGAGTGAAAGTACCACAAAAGTTTTCCTCGAAAGTGCCTGGTTCAATCCCGGTTCTATCCGTAAATCATCATTTA
This sequence comes from Sphingobacteriales bacterium, assembly GCA_031372815.1. Lineage (GTDB taxonomy): Bacteria > Bacteroidota > Bacteroidia > Chitinophagales > Chitinophagaceae > Pollutibacter. The sequence goes on along the minus strand of JANMMA010000413.1, from coordinate 7,778 downwards.
GGCATAACCTCAGGACCGATGCGGCAACTCATTTTGAAAAAGGCGTTGACATCGGAAATACAGTGAATGTTTTAAAGCGCGCGGCGCTAATGATTGCGTCGGTATCGGGTGGAAAAATAGCTTCCGAAATCAAAGACGTTTATCCTGAACCCATCACCCAAAAACAGGTTTCCATCAAATATCATTACCTGAAAAAACTGAGTGGTAAAAATTATCATCCCGATACGGTCAGAAAAATATTGGAAGGACTTGGATTTGGTGTCGATCGTGAGACCATTGACGAGTTGACCCTCACCGTTCCGTTGCATAAAACGGACATCAGTCTGCCAGCAGACCTCGTCGAAGAAGTCATGCGCATAGACGGGTTTGATAACATTGCAATACCATCGGCCATAACCATTTCCCCTGCCGTAGATACGGCTGGAAGGGAGCCTGTGTTCAGGGAAAAAATTGCCGGTGTTCTAACAGGTCTTGGTTTCAACGAGATCATGAACAATTCCATCACGAACAGCGCATTTCTGGATGAAGAAGAAACCGGAGTTGCAGTGAAGATGATGAACAACCTTAGTGCTGAGCTCGACGTGCTCCGTACGTCTATGTTGGAAACCGGTTTGCTTACTATTGTGCATAATCTGAACCGAAAAAACAATGGGCTGAAGCTTTTTGAATTTGGCAAAACGTACACCACCACGGGCATTGGCAAATACCAGGAAACCGAACATCTGGCGTTATTTGTCTCTGGTAATTCCCGTGAACAGGACTGGCGCCATAAAAAAGAAGACGCAGATCTGTACATGTTGAAGGGTATGGTACAATCATTGTTAATTCAGTTGGGCATTAAAGATGTTGAGTACACTGCGGTTCATCACCATAAATTCCAGGAACATCTGATGCTGAAAAAAGACGATACCATTATTGCCACCATAGGAACAGTGAGTAAATCAATGCTGAACAGGTTTGATGTAAAACAGGATGTTTATTATGCCGATATTCTCTGGGCATCATGCATAACTATTGCCCAAAGAATTTCGTTATCCTATCGCGAAATTCCAAGGTTCCCTGCCGTGCAGCGTGATCTTGCTTTTGTGGTGGACCGGTCACTGGTTTATGGAAAAGTGGAATCTGCAACAATGCTGGCTGGCGTAAAAAAATTAAAGAATATCAGGTTGTTTGATGTTTTCCAAAGTGAAAAGTTAGGCGTGGGGAAAAAATCTATGGCAGTCAATTTCACCTTCCAGGACGAAGAAAAAACGATGACCGATAAAGAAGTAGATGAAATGATGCAGAAAATCATCGTAACTTTTGAAAAGGAATTACAGGCTGAAATCCGCAAAGGATGACGACAACTACAGAACATATTGAAAGAATTCGTTTAAAGCTGCAGGCTTTGGTAAAAGACCACCAGGCTTTGCAGAATGAAAATGAAAAACTGCGGTCGGAGATCAGCAGAAAGGCGGCTATTGAAATGGAGATGAAGGAGAAAACGCAGGCGCTTGAGCAGCAGGTGAACATACTAAAGGCCTCGACCGGACAAATGGATGAAGCCTCTAAAAAAGCATTCGAAAAGCAACTTAATCATTACATCAGGGAAATCGACCGGTGTATTACGATGTTGAGTCAGTGATCAGATTCTTTTCACCATTTTCATGCGCGTTTCCTCTTCGCCATGATGCATTTCGAGTTCATAAACACCATAAGGGAGATCATTCAGTCCATTCCAACGGTAGTTTTTTTGTCCAACAGGAACATCAGCTTCCAGTCGGCCCATAATACTCCCAGCTTCATCCTTCAAAATAGCCCGGAGGGAAGAAGGCTTAACGTGGTCCATTTCGAACAATACCGAATCTATAAAGACCGGCGATTTTGGTTTGGCAAACATCGGCAACTGTTTAGGTTTGTATGGGTACAATTGTTATTGAACCCTCTTTCCACGAGACGGGATTGATGTATCTTCAGTTCGAGAATTCGCAGAGGCGGGATAAAGGTGTAAAAAATGTTCATAAATATAAACCTCTTTTAATATATGCAAGAATTAATTCCGATAAATATCGTAGTGGGCGACAGAACCTACCGGATACGGGTAACGTCTGGTGATGAAGAGTCGTTACGAAAGACGACGAAACTGATCAATGACAAGATCCTGGAATTTAAAACCAATTTTGCCGGCAAGGATATGCAGGACTATATATCGATGGTATTATTGTGGTTCGTTACGGAACAACAATCCGGCAGCATTGCCGAAGACGAGATCGGGGTATCACTCCGGGAGTTGGAAAGTCTGCTCGATAAAACCACGGGCACAAACGGCTAAAAAACAGGCTAAAACGCAGCCCCGTTCCATTAGATTAATTACTTAACTTCGTTAGCTACAACCCTGACCCGGAATTTTAGCCTCCGGGAAGGGACATATTTATACATGTGAAATTGATAAAACACAACATTCATGGACAATTTGACCTTAACCATAATTATTGGTGTAGTTGCTTTAATAGCAGGCATAGGAGCGGGTAAGCTTCTTTTTGCCGTAAACACCCGCAAGCAGGTAGAAGAAGCGGAACAACAGACCCAAAAGATCATTGCCGATGCTAAAATGCAGGCCGAGACGCTGAAAAAAGAAAAGTTACTGGAAGCAAAAGAACGGTTTGTACAACTAAAAGCAGAGCACGAAAGAGAGGTTTTAGACAAGAACAGGAAAATCAACGACGCAGAATCCAGGACCAAACAGAAGGAACAGTCGATCAACCTTAAGCTCGAAAACCTTGATAAGCAAAGCAAAGAAAATGACGTGATCAAAGAGAACCTGAGCCGTCAGATCGAAGTTATCAACCAAAAGCGTACTGAACTGGAAAAACACCAGGAGGAACATATCCGCAGGCTTGAGAAGATCTCTGCGCTTACTGCTGATGAAGCCAGGGCGCAATTGATCGAAAGCCTGAAGCAGGAAGCCCAGACCCAGGCACTCTCCTTACAGCAGGAAATCATCGAAGACGCTAAACTAAAAGCCAATAAAGAGGCCCGTAAGATCATCATTCAGACCATACAGCGTACTGCCGCGGAGCAAACCATTGAAAATACGGTCACTGTATTTACCTTGGAAAGTGATGAAATTAAGGGGCAGATCATTGGTCGTGAAGGTCGTAATATCCGCGCTATTGAAGCAGCAACGGGCGTTGACCTAATCGTTGACGACACTCCGGAGGCCATCGTCCTTTCTTCGTTTGACCCGTTACGTCGTGAGATCGCCAGGTTATCGTTGCAAAGACTGGTTGCTGACGGCAGAATACACCCTGCACGTATTGAAGAAGTGGTTGAAAAGACCCGCAAGCAGATCGAAGAACAGGTGATGGAGATCGGTGAAAGGGCCATAATTGAACTGGGGATCCACGGATTACATAAAGAACTGGTGAGAATAGTCGGAAAAATGAGGTTCCGTTCTTCATATGGACAGAACCTGCTGATGCATAGCAGAGAAGTAGCTAACCTCTGCGGCATTATGGCGGCAGAACTCGGACTCAATCCTAAACTGGCCAAAAGAGCCGGATTACTCCACGATATTGGTAAAGTGCCAGACGAAGAAACAGAGCTTAGCCACGCCTTATTAGGGGGCAAACTCGCTGAGAAATACGGTGAAAACCCCGCAGTAATAAATGCCATTGCAGCCCACCACGATGAAACAGAAATGCAATATGTGATCTCCCCTATTATCCAGGCCTGTGACGCCATCAGCGGCGCGAGACCAGGTGCAAGAAGGGAAATAATGCAGCAATATATCCAGCGGATAAAGAACCTGGAAACCCTTGCCATGACTTACCAGGGCGTTGAAAAAGCCTATGCGATACAGGCCGGAAGGGAACTTCGGGTGATCGTAGAAGCAGATAAAGTGTCTGACAATGACTCGGAAAAGATCAGTTTTGACATGGCGCAGAAGATCCAGAATGAAATGACCTACCCTGGTCAGATCAAGGTGACGGTGATCCGGGAAAAACGAACGGTGAATGTTGCCCGCTAACGGACAACATTTAAATTGGCAAATTGGAAAGTCTGGAGATGTGGAAGTGCAAATGAGGAAATATTGGCACTGTCAACCTCACCTTATGACTAGTTAGCCCTCACCAGACATTTATGATTTACCTATTTGTACGTTCAAATTTGCCTCACTAATCAAATCTCCTAATTGTAACGATTATTTTTGCTTGGGCAAGAATAATTGTTACCTTCGCGTTCCTAAAATTTCGGTTATGAATGCTGCTATTGCCTTTGTTCACGAGCAATTACACACTAAAAGAGAATTTCCCCGGTTCAAAGCCGGAGATAATGTAACGGTTAATTATAAGATCATTGAAGGAAACAAGGAGCGTATCCAAAGTTTTAAGGGTGATGTGATTAAACGCCAGGGCCAGGGTGACACGGCTACATTTACCGTACGTAAAGTATCTGACGGTGTAGGTGTTGAACGGACGTTTCCCATAAGTTCTCCAAATATCGACGGTATCATCCTGAACAAGGCTGGTAAGGTTCGTCGAGCTAAACTATATTTCCTCCGCGAACGTAGCGGTAAAAGTGCAAGGATTAAGGAAAAAAGGGTCAGGTAATAACTTCAACAATATATTAACAAACGGAAACCCTCGGGTTTCCGTATTTATTTACGGGTATCCGGTATGAATCCTTAACTTTATAATTCACTGCAAAATTTAGAATCATGATATCAAATAATGTACTGCTCCTTTCCATGCCGGGTGGCTCTGAATGGATCATCATTGTCGTGGCTGTATTGGTGCTTTTTGGCGGACGTAAGATTCCAGAATTTATGAGGGGAATAGGACGCGGCATCCGCGAATTCAATGATGCCAAATCAAACGTGAAAAAAGAAATTGAAGATGGTATAGTTGAAAAAGATAAACAACAGGTAGCTCCATAATTCACTCCACCGTTTTCTTTTCTTTTGTACCAACACCATTCTATAGCTCAATTCCATGAAGGCATTGAGCAAGGCACCCTTACATGTGAGACCGTTGTCAGCCATTACCTGGAGCTGATCAGCGAACAGCATCACTTAAATGCTTTCGTTGAAATATTTGCACAGGAAGCACTTGAAAGGGCTGCATTCCTTGACCATAAAAAAGTTTCAGGTCAGGCAGTGGGTAAACTCTTCGGCGTCGTTATCGGTATCAAAGACGTCATCTGTTACAAAAATCATCGTGTTACTGCGGCGTCCAAAATCCTGGAAGGTTTCACCTCTTTATATTCAGCTACCGCTGTTGAAAGGCTCCTTGCAGAAGACGCAATTATTATTGGCCGTCTGAACTGTGATGAGTTTGCGATGGGTTCATCGAATGAACACTCGGCGTATGGAAAAGTATTGAACGCCTTAGATCAGTCCCGGGTTCCGGGAGGATCATCCGGAGGTTCAGCAGTTGCCGTGCAGGCCGGCCTTTGTATGGCAAGCCTTGGTAGTGACACCGGTGGTTCCGTAAGGCAACCGGCGGATTTCTGCGGTATTATTGGCTTGAAACCTACCTATGGCAGAATTTCCAGGTATGGCCTGATTGCTTATGCTTCTTCGTTCGACCAGATCGGCATTTTCACCAGCTGCGTAGCAGACAATGCATTGTTATTGGAAATTATGGCTGGTGAAGACGGTTTCGATAGCACTGCAAGCAGCCAACCCGTACCGGCTTTCTCACAAGAACTCCAGGGAAATGAATCATTCCGCATCGCTTATTTTGCAGAAAGCCTTGAACATCCTTCACTGGATCCAGAGATCAGGACCGCCATTTATGAGCTTTTTGAGCAATTGAAAAAGCAGGGACATACCGTTACCGCCGTCAACTTTGACTTTCTTGATTATATCGTACCTACCTACTATGTATTAACTACGGCTGAAGCAACATCAAATCTTTCCCGGTTCGACGGTGTTAAATATGGCTACCGTGAACCGTTAAAAAGCGAGGGTTTAACAGACTTTTATTTGACAAACCGATCTACCGGATTTGGCAGGGAAGTTAAGCGGCGGATTATGCTGGGAAATTTTGTGCTGAGCGCAGGATATTATGACGCTTATTTCACGCAAGCCCAAAAAGTTAGAAGGCTGATAATCAATAAGACCGATGAGGTTTTCCGTGACTTTGATGCCCTTTTGATGCCCACCGTACCCCACCCGGCCTTCCGGTTTGGAGAAAAAAGCAAGGACCCGATCGATATGTTTTTAGCCGACCTTTTTACTGTTTTTGCCAACCTGGCAGGCATTCCCGCCGTCTCATTACCCCTTTTCACCCACAGTAATGGCATGCCTTTTGGTATACAGGCTATGACGGACCGATTTAAAGAATTATCTTTGCTTCGTCTGTCTACCCGACTTCTCTCCGATTCTCTATGACATACCTTATGGTAGCCCCACCGATCCATTCCCTAGTTAAAGCTTGAAACAACTTTGTTTTGGGGCAGTAAATTAATTAAGCATGCCGTTCAAGTACATGAAAACGTACGTGACACTGCTGTTCTGTTTTTGTGTGATCTCAGGATTTGCACAGAATCTGAATACTAGTGATACCAGCGTTGTAACACAAGAACTCTTTATTTCCACCACCGGTTCGTCAACACCTGACCTAACCGTAAGCAGTCCTGTGCGTGAGTTGGTGAAGAAAGAACTGGATCCATTCAATGACCAGGCTCTACTTACCCTCCATCCAAGGGCCATTCCTTTTGTAAAAGATTACTTCGACGAAAATGAAGAAAGGCTCACTAAAATGAAATCGAGCGCTATTCCTTACTTCAGAACCATCGACAATATTTTTCGCAAGTACCAGATGCCAACAGAACTGAAGTACCTGGCGCTGATTGAATCTGAATTAAAGTCATCGGCTATCTCCCGTGTTGGCGCGGTAGGCCCCTGGCAGTTCATGCCTGAGACAGGACGGTTAATGGGTCTTACCGTAAGCAAACACCGTGACGACCGCAGGGACCTTTCCAAAAGTTCTGTAGCAGCAGCAAAATACCTGAAGGACCTGTATGCACAATTGGGCGACTGGCTCCTGGTAATCGCCGCGTATAACGGCGGGCCGGGAAGGGTGGAATACGCTATCAAAAGAAGCGGAAGCCGTAATTTCTGGAACCTTCAATATTTTCTGCCTGCAGAATCCCGCACACACGTCAAGAAATTCATCGCTACGCACTATATTATGGAAGGACAGGGTGGGATCACCACTACAGGTGCAGGTGACATCAAGAGACTGGGTATGATTCAACCGTCGCAGGCGGTTTTGGATAATACCATGCTGCAGACTGTGACCGGTAAATACAGCTCCCAGATCATCGCTAAAAGCCTGAGTATGGATCTACTGTTATTTAATCAGTTGAACCCTGGTTTTGACAGTAAAGTCGCAAGCGATTCCTATGGAATGAAACTCCCGAAAGATAAAATGGAGATATTCAATTCCCATAAAACGGACATTCTTTATGAATCAGTCCAGTTTCAACTGGGATTTACAGCTTCGTTTGAAAAAAATAACTATCCCAAAGAGATCAGCCTGCCGAAACCTCAGGCAACAAGTCTTAAACAGAAATAAATTTTAAGCATTCTTAAGCTAACGCTCACCCGGATTCCTGTCTGGCTGAGCGTTTTTTTTATTACCAACAGCTAGCTTTGCTAAAGCGTTTGTAAACAGTAATGAACATATAACTGGTAGAGATCCGGTAGCAGGTATATGTAGTAGAACTTTCAAAACCGGTTTTTACAGATAACATAAAATTCAGAAATGCTAATCCGCAATTCAATGGAG
>JANMMA010000097.1:0-2509 GCA_031372815.1 Sphingobacteriales bacterium | reverse complement strand
ATATAAACTCGGGGCAAGGGGATTACGCTCAATTTGTGAAAGCATTTTGACTGACGCTATGTTCGAATTGCCGTCTACAAACCAGAAGAAATTTCTTCTCACACTTGATTACGCACAACACAAGTTCGACAAGTCTAAAATGAGCCTCCTGAAAGTGGCCTGATCCATTGATCCCTAGGTGAGTTTACGCGTCCCATAACTACTACGCATTTCTGGAGAATTAGTACATTATACTTTTGCGCCATTAACTTGAGGTTGCCCTAACTTTATTTATATCTGGAAAATTTTAATAGACATTATTAATCCAACTCATGCACTACTTAGTTAATGATTGAATATAATGAGCAACAAAAAACTGTTCAGATCTATAGCGTGGTTTTTAATTTGCGTCATCTAAGTCATCCCGCACAATTATCATATATGAAAGAACTTATCGAACAACTCAAAAGTGAAGCAGGATTAACAGAAGCACAGGCTGTTCAGGCCATAACCATTATCAAGAATTTTGCTAAAAACAAATTTCCCATATTCGGCGGTGCAATCGATAAGTTGTTTGATAAATACGGCACAAAAGGGGATGATGATTTCTTGCATTAATGCATAATCATTTCATAAAAAGGGAAACCAGGCTACCTTCCGGCAGCCTGGCCTGATTGACCCAGTGGTGCTTATAATTACTTATTGTTTACTTCGCGGATCAGGAAGTTATCAGAAACTTCTGCATTGATCGAAAAGCTTTTTACAACATTTACTCCGTTACCAGTTACAACGAATTGCAAACGTGCATAATCATTGCGTGTAACTTTTATCAGCTTACTGAATTCTTTAGAGAGAACGGTTTCACGATATAATTCGATTCCATTTTCATCTAAAACACGCAGCAAAAGTTTCTGGCTGTTTGGTTGCTTCAGGTTTACTTCAAATTTGAAGAAATCGCTGTTGTTTCCAACATAACTGATTTCAGTTACATTGTCAGTTGCTGGTTGAATATTAGCCAACTGAGCGGAAACGTTCGCAGGAAGACTTGCCGTAATTGCAGTAATTACAAGGGACACTAGGATGTTTTTTACAACATTCGTTTTCATATGCTTGATATTTGGTGACAAAATTTATTGCTTTCCAAAGCCAAGCTAATCGTTCGTACAGCTATTAATACCGCTATATAACGAAAAGTAACCCAGTTATTGTGTGCTTTTTACACATTTAATCAAACAAGCTATTAATATTGAAGGCTATCAACTAAATAGCCAATGTATTAAATATTAGCTCGAAAATTTCGTTGAATATTGAAGTATTGCCCAAATTGTTAAAAAAATTGACATATGCCGATTTTCTTAATGTATAATGTTGCTTATTCTGAAGAGTGCTCTCGGTAAGGAGAGTGCCGGGAAGACAGGAAATACGATTTTGTCGGCCAATATCGTTTTTCAACAGGCAATTGCCACTTTTAGAAGCCCATTTTAGCCGAGGATTTGACGGGCTATAACCATTTTTTGAATTTCCGAGGTTCCTTCACCAATTGTACAGAGCTTACTGTCACGGTAAAATTTTTCAACGGGAAAATCTTTGGTATAACCATAACCACCGAAGATTTGAACAGCGTCTGTGGCCACTTTCACCGCAATTTCACTGGCATAATACTTAGCCATAGCCGCTTCCTTGGTGACAGGCAGCTTTTTATTTTTAAGGTCGGCTGCCTGAGATGTGAGTAATTCTGCGGCTTCTATTTCAGTGGCCATATCCGCCAGTTTGAATGAAATCCCCTGGAACTGGGAAATTGGCTTGTCGAACTGCTGCCTTTCTTTAGAATATTGCAGCGAAGCCTCATAGGCACCTCGGGCTATTCCAATACTTAGGGCAGCAATGGAAATCCTGCCACCGTCAAGTATTTTCAACGCCTGTCGGAAACCATCCCCCACATCGCCCATTCGCTGCGTATCCGAAATGCGGCACTGGTCAAATATCATTTCGGCGGTTTCACTGGCGCGCATACCCAGCTTGTTCTCTTTTTTGCCACCACTAAATCCCGCTGTGGTCCGTTCAACTATAAATGCCGTGCTGTTTCCGCTTACACGCGGTTCGCCGGTACGGGCTATCACCACTGCTACATTTCCACTGATACCATGGGTGATCCAGTTCTTTGTTCCATTAAGTATCCAGTGATCGCCGTCTTTAACGGCGGTTGTTTGCATGTTGCCAGCGTCACTGCCAGTATTTGGTTCTGTAAGTCCCCATGCCCCAATCCATTCGCCGGACGCCAATTTTGGCAGGTATTTCATCTTTTGTTCTTCATTACCAAACTGCAGAATATGACCGGTGCAAAGCGAATTGTGGGCAGCAAGGCTTAATCCTATCGAACCACAGACCTTTGATATTTCTTCAATAACAGCAACGTATTCATGGTATCCCAACCCTGAGCCACCGTATTGTTCGGGCACCAGTACACCCATCAACCCCAGCTTCCCCATTTCCTTAAACACTTCCAAAGGAAACACCTGGCGCTCATCCC
>JANMMA010000361.1:0-18614 GCA_031372815.1 Sphingobacteriales bacterium | reverse complement strand
AGGTGATATTAATTGTAAGGTCGAATTCGTGGATTGTCATTGATGGACTGGCTAAGGCAATATGTTCCAACACACGTAACAGATGCAGATGAACCATTTCTGCGTGGCTTCCTGGGTAAGATGCTATTCTCTGGCGACGATATAACCAAAAAGACAAATGTACTGAGCGGAGGCGAAAAAGTTCGTTGTATGATCTCCAGGATGATGTTGCAGAACCCTAACAGTATCATCCTTGACCAGCCAACAAATCACCTTGACCTGGAAAGCATCCAAAGTTTCAACGAGCAATGTGTGGATTATAAAGGCATCATACTACTCACCTCACATGACCACACTTTTATGCACACTACTTCGAACCGGATAATTGAAATAACACCAAAAGGCATCATTGATAAATTGATGACATTTGACGAATACCTTGAAGATGGTAAAGTAAAGTTTATGCGGGAAGAAATGTACGCATAACGCCAGGCGTAACATTTGTCTGTAATGCCTGAAAAAAACACCAAGTGAACTGGCATACATTACAAATTGATAAAATATTTGAAGCTACCGGCAGTAGTTCCAATGGACTGGTGTCGGGCGAAGCTGCAAGCCGGCTTGACAAGTACGGCCCCAACTCCCTCACTGAAAAAAAGAAAACATCTCCCTGGCTTATCTTTGTTCACCAATTTTATGATTTCATGATTTTGGTGTTGATAGGCGCAGCTGTCATATCTGGCATCATAGGCGACGTCACGGATACGATCATTATTATCGCCATTATCATCTTAAATGCAGTCATCGGATTTGTCCAGGAATACCGTGCTGAAAAAGCCATGGAAGCGTTGAAAAAAATGGCTTCGGTACAAGCCATGGAAATTCGCGATGGAAAACCGCAACAACTTTCCTCGACCGAACTCGTGCCGGGAGACCTGGTGCTGCTTGAATCAGGAAATGTAGTACCTGCTGACCTTCGGTTAACAAATGCACAGGGACTGCTTATTAATGAGTCGGCGCTCACGGGCGAGTCAGTGGCTTCTACAAAAAATACTGATGTTCTTGCTGATCCTGCTATGCCCCTTGGTGACAGGCTCAATATGGCATATAAAAGCACGCTCGTAAATAATGGCAGGGGTTCAGGCGTAGTTGTCTCTACGGGTATGCAAACAGAAATCGGCAGGATAGCCGACCTGCTGCAGGAGGATGAAACCGAAACACCATTGAAAAAAAGGATGGCCGACTTTGGCCGGAAATTATCCTATATCATCATTTTGATTTGCGTGATGCTATTTGGTATTGGATTGATCAGGGGAGAAGAGCCGTTGAATATGCTGATGATCTCGATCAGCCTGGCAGTAGCTGCCATTCCTGAAGCGCTGCCTGCACTGATAACAATTGCGCTGGCTATGGGGGCAAAAAAAATGATGGTGAAGAAAGCGTTAATCCGCAAACTTCCTGCAGTGGAAACACTGGGCTCTGTTTCCTATATCTGTACAGATAAAACAGGAACCCTTACCATGAACAGGATGAAGGTTACGCAGATCCATGAGTTGGCAGAAAAGCACTTTCCTGTTCAGGATTTCTCTCCTTTGTTTGCAGCCTTGTCCCTTAACCATGATGTAAAGCAATCGGTGACCGGTGAACTTCTTGGTGACCCTACTGAAATCGCCCTGGTTGAGGCAGCGAAAGAAAAGATCAATGAAGGATATCAACAGTTCACAGAACGTTTCCCGAGGGTAGCAGAATTACCTTTTGATTCCGACCGAAAATGCATGACAACGGTACATCGTTTTGGTGATCAGTTTTTGGTGTTGTCAAAAGGTGCACTGGAAGTGATCGTAAAAAATCTTGCCGCAACGGACTACATTAAAGAAACAGAGGATCTTGCATTGAATTGGGCAGGAAAAGGGATGAGGGTAATGGCCTTCGCTTATAAAAGACTTGATCAAATCCCTGAACCATTCTCTTATGAGGCAATAGAAAAAGAACTCTATTTAAGCGGTATTGCAGGAATGATCGATCCACCCAGACCAGGTATAGAAAAATCTATCAGCGAATGCAAAACAGCAGGTATTAAACCCGTTATGATCACCGGCGACCATCCCGCAACTGCCCTTGCTATTGCATCTGATATTGGCATTTTTACGGCAGATGATGTTACTATAACAGGTGTGGCATTGCAGGCAATGAATGATCTTGATTTCAACGACAGAGTGGAACGTATAAGTGTGTATGCACGGGTCTCCCCGGAGCAGAAATTACGGATTGTAAGGGCCTTGCAGTCGAAGCATCATTTTGTCTCCATGACGGGAGATGGCGTAAACGATGCGCCTTCCCTCAAGGCTGCCGATATTGGCGTTGCGATGGGAATCAATGGGACCGATGTTAGTAAGGAATCTGCAGACATGATATTGATGGATGATAATTTCGCCACCATCGTTAAAGCCATCAGGGAAGGCCGGAGGATATATGACAACATCAGGAAATTTGTCAAATATATTCTAACGTGTAACGGCGCAGAAATCTGGACGATTTTTTTAGCACCGCTTATCGGTCTGCCCATGCCTTTGCTGCCCATTCAGATACTTTGGATCAACCTGGTAACCGATGGTTTACCCGGACTTGCACTGGCCAGTGAAAAAGAAGAAAAAGATATTATGGAAAGGCCACCACGACCCCACGGTGAGAGCCTGTTTGCCGGTGGTATTGCCGTACATATTGTTTGGGTAGGCATACTCATGGCAGCTATTACCCTATTCATGCAGGCGTGGTCGTTACGATACCATCCTGATCACTGGCAAACTATGGTGTTTACAGTCTTATCTTTTGCCCAATTGGGACATGTTTTGGCTATACGAAGCGATAAGGAATTTTTGTGGTCACAAGGTGTTTTTTCTAATCTTCCCCTGCTGTTGGCCGTGGCAGCAACTTTTGTTCTTCAACTCCTCGTCATTTATCTTCCCGCAGCAAACATTGCTTTTAAAACCCAGCCTTTAACGCTGTATGAACTAACCGTATGCATTCTTGCTTCTGCCATCTTATTTCATGCCGTTGAGCTGGAAAAATGGATCAAGCGAAAAAAGTCTCCAACCCTTCAATAGTCGCAAAGGGGCTACGATGAAATTAATCAGGATTCAGGATGATGTACATCACGGGAAGGGGTTTGATGAAACATTAGTTTTGGGCAAAAGTACTACTATGAGCTACACGAACATATCCCACATAGGCAACAAACATAATGAATGGATCAAAGGCCTCGATTTCTATAAAGACGATATACATATTATGGAACAACGACTGTCTGAATTGTCAAAGCATAAAATTAGTATGGATGCCAGGCAAAATATGGAACACTTCCAAAATCAATTCATCGTACAGAGAAATAATATCGACGAACTAAAACACAAAATTAACGAACACCTCAAACACCTTGGAAAAGATGCAGGATTGCATGCCGGTCATATAAACGAAGACATGGTGAAAGAACATGCCGCCTTAGATGAAGAATATGTTATATTAGAAAAACTTATGAATGAACTGCGTCACGATTTCAACAACTATTTGTCATTCAATTCTTCATTGTCTGCATCTTAACGATACTCTCCAAATACACTACGCAAAACATCTGCGATTTCTCCAAGAGTGCAGTTTTTTTCAACTGCACTCAATACGGGGGGCATTATATTATCGCCGCTTACGGCAGCACTTCTGACATTTTCTAAGGAAACGCTGACTTCTTCCATAGTCCTTTTTTCTTTGAACTGGCGAAGTTTTTCCGTCTGTGATTTTTGTATATTTTCATCAACCCTAAAAACGGGAATCTGTTGGTCCTCGTTCGTCATAAACTTATTTAGACCAACGATGATTTTTTCGCCAGACTCTATCTGCCGCTGATAAGTATAAGCACTTTTTGCAATCTCTTCCTGCATGAATCCATTTTCTATAGCTGACACACTTCCACCCATGGCGTCAATTTTCTGCATCAATATTGTTGCCTGCTTTTCCATTTCATCTGTCAGATTTTCTACAAAATACGACCCGGCCATCGGATCTGCAGTTTCTGCTATACCACTTTCATAAGCTACTAATTGCTGGGTCCTCAATGCTATCCCTGCTGCTTCTTCTGTAGGCAGACTTAGGGCTTCATCATAGCCATTTGTATGGAGAGACTGTGTACCTCCTAAAACAGCTGCAATGGTCTGTAAAGTTACTCTGGCAATATTGTTTAACGGCTGTTGAGCAGTGAGCGTACTGCCTCCTGTCTGGGTATGAAACCTTAGCATCATGGCTTTCAGGTCAGTGGCACCAAGGTCCTTCATAATATGCGCCCACATCCGTCGGGCCGCCCTGAACTTGCCGATTTCTTCGAAAAGGTTATTATGTGCATTGAAAAAGAATGAAAGCCTTTTTCCGAATACGTCAATATCCAGGCCTTTATCCATGGCGGCTTTTACATAAGCCTTACCATTGCTGAGGGTAAAAGCAACCTCCTGCGCCGCTGTACTTCCTGCTTCACGGATATGATAACCGGATATCGAGATGGTATTCCATTTCGGTACTTCTTTACTGCACCATTCAAATATATCGGTGATGATACGCATGGAAGGTTTTGGCGGATAAATATATGTTCCTCTTGCAGCGTATTCTTTCAATATATCGTTCTGTATTGTTCCGGAGATTTTTTTCAGGTCGGCCCCCTGTTCTTTGGCATAGGCCACATAAAGTGCCAGCAAAATAAAACCTGTTGCATTAATGGTCATGGAGGTGGTAACATTTTCCAGGTTGATACCCTTGAAAAGTGTTCTTACATCCTCTATCGAATCAATAGCCACACCCACTTTGCCCACTTCGCCATCTGCCAGCTCATGATCACTGTCGTACCCTATCTGAGTAGGAAGGTCAAAGGCCACGCTGAGTCCACTCACGCCTTGTGATAAAAGATAGTGATAGCGCTGATTGCTTTCTTCGGCCGAGGAGAATCCTGCATACTGTCGCATTGTCCATACCTTACCACGGTACATATCGTGTTGTATGCCCCTGGTAAAAGGAAATTCACCCGGCAACTCATCGTGTAGTGATGAAGCGTTTTTGACGTAAACAGGTTTTATTTCTATTCCTGAATCTGTAAATTTTTTATCCATACAACAACATAAACAAGGTCAATGAATGAGCACTACATGATCTTTTTGGCTTCGAAATTGATTGCTTCAAGTACAATGGGGTGAAGTGAAACCTGTGGGTCTGCATTGAGAAGGTCAACGATCCTGCGACTCAATTCTGCACCTTTTGCGTCTGCGGGTAATGAACTGGCCACCTGGTTCACAATATAAATATTCTGCTCTTTGAGATTATTTACCGCCTGCCACGCGGTAGGTGCTACATAGATCTGCTGGCTGAGGTTGTACTCAAATTCTGTTTTGATCTGGTCAACCAGCACCGCCTGCATCTGTCTTACGGTCAGATCTCCTGAAGGTATCCTGGTGATCAGGCTGGGTAATGCGATCCTTTCGGTGAGCAGTACAAGTCGCTCATATGCCTGTAAACGAAGGGCAAGTGTCTGGCTGTTTACCGGTGCTTCGGCCTTCGCGCGGTTGCCATTGCGTTCTTTCCACCAATTGATCAGGTAAAGGATTACTACAGCAGCTACCACCACTATTCCGCCATATAGAATCAGGTCATTATTTGTCATATGATGAGTTGTTAAACAAAAATAAGGGATAAAGGACTTCCTGATTTTTTGTTTTAAATTTGTGGTATGGAAAATGTTACCACGGCTCCGGTTATCCTCGGCAAAAATGCCGTCATCGAGTTGAAAAGGCTGATGCAGGAAGTAGGCTTTGATAAAGAACAGTTTCTTCGTGTAGGCGTGAAGGGTGGGGGATGCTCAGGGCTAAGTTATATTCTTGCTTTCGACCAGGCACAGCCGGGTGACGAGCATTTTGATATCGATGGCATTTCTTGTGTTATGAATCCTGCACATGGTATCTATCTTACAGGTATGGAAATTGAATGGAGCACCGGACTTGATGCAAGAGGTTTTGTATTTACCAATCCAAATGCTTCCAGTTCCTGTGGATGCGGCAGTTCCTTTGCCGTATAGGCGTAGAATACAGGATGGTGAATTTACGGCTGTCAGGAAAATGATTGTGGAATAGATGCACAAAAAAGGCCGCCCCATTTTAGTAGGGCGGCCTTTTTATCTGCTACATTATCTATTAAGATTTCACTGCTGGAATAACGGTCTTTTTCTTTGGGACTACCGGTGTTTCTTTACTGACGCCCAGCGGTTTATCTTTTGCGAGGTCTACCAGGATTGGGGCAGCAACGAAGATAGATGAATACGTACCGGTGATTACACCGATCAGCATGGCGAAAGAAAAACCACGGGTTACTTCACCGCCAAATATGAACAGTATCAACAGGGTAAGGAATACCGTTAGTGATGTCATAATGGTACGGCTAAGGGTATGGTTGATTGCACTGTTCACGATCGTTTCTTTAGAGGCACCAACCATGTTCCTGCTGTATTCACGGATTCTGTCAAATACAATCACCGTGTCGTTCATTGAGAAACCTACCACAGTAAGTATTGCTGCAATAAAGTGCTGGTCTATTTCCAATGGGAATGGAACAATGCCTTTCAGGAAAGAGAAGACAGCAAGTGTTACAAAAACGTCGTGCAACAACGCTACAATAGTTCCCAAAGAATACCTCCAGTCGCGGAACCTTACCAGGATGTACAGGAAGATAGCGAAGATGGCGAAGACGATCGCTTTGATCGCACCTTTCTTCAAATCATCCGAAATCGATGGCTGTACGGTTTGTGAACTTTGCTTATAATTTTTCTGGAATTCAAAAAAACTGGTATTTGCAGGAAGGTGTGATTTCAATCCCTGGTACAATGCCATTTCCACCAGCGAATCCGCTGATTTGCTTGGATTATCGATCAGGTGTGATGTGGTAATGTTAAGGGTATAGTTGTCGCCAACCGTTTTGATAACTGGATATTCACCAAAACTTGTTTTCAATTCATTCCTGACCTGGTCATTCTTCATGGGTTGATCGAAACGAACCGTATAGCTTCGTCCACCTTTGTATTCAACACCCTGATCGAAGCCATTGATTATGGCACCAACACCAAGAAACAATACAACAATGGAGATCATATAAGCGACCTTCCTGTATTCCACGAACTTATAAGCTGCGTGCTTGAATACTTTTTGGCTGATGTTGGTGAAGTATTCAAAATGCCTGTTCTTATTGGTCCAGAAATCAGTGATAAGACGGGAAATAAGGATACCGCAGAACAGGGACAAAATGATACCGAGAATTTGCGTAGTGGCAAATCCAAGTACCGGTCCGAGTCCGAAATAAAATAATATCAATGCGGTAAGCAGGGTAGTGATGTGACCATCAAGCACGGGTGGCAAGGATTTTTTATATCCCTCTGAAACGGCAAGCTGATAGCTTTTCCCTTTCGTGAGTTCATCCTTGATCCGTTCGAATATGATAACGTTGGTATCTACAGCCATACCAATCGTAAGCACTAGGCCCGCGATACCGGGTGCAGTGAGTGTTGCACCAAGTGCACTGAGTACACCAATGGTAAAGAGCAGGTTTAAGATCAATGCAATATTGGCAACCCAGCCTGCTGTGTTATAATACGTCAGCATCAGGGCGAAGATCACGATGAATGAAATACCGAAAGCAAGCGTTCCTCCTTTTACGGCTTCGGCACCAAGGGTTGGACCAACCACCTGCTCCTGTACAATTTTCGCAGGTGCGGGTAATTTTCCCGACTGCAAAATATTGGCAAGATCCTGTGCTTCCTGGATGGTGAAACTTCCACTGATCTCTGAATTGCCTGAAGTGATCGGGTTAATTACATTCGGTGCGGAGTAAACGATATTATCAAGTACAATCGCCAGGGGCTTGCCAACATTATCAGTTGTCATTTCACCCCAGAGGCGTTCGCCCTGTTTGGTCATCAGCATTTTAATTGCCGGACGGCCACGATCGTCATAATCCTGGCTTGCCTGTTGAACGCCATCGCCTTCAAGTTTTGCCTTGTCGGAACCTTCAATTGTTTTCAATGCATAAAAAGGAAGTACATCACTTTTTACGCCTTTTTCATTTCTCTCAGGAACGCCAAAGGCGAACCTGATGTTAGCCGGAAACTGCGCTTTTACTGATTCTATCGACAGGTATTCATTGAGTATTGCGGTATCTGCCGCAGAAACAAAACCAAGGTATGGAGCAAAAGACTGACGCCCGTCTTTACCCTGTTGTGGTGGTACTGGTTGAAAATATCTAAACAGCGAATAAGTATTTTCGTCTGCCTTTGCAATAGCAGATTTTTTAGATGTATCTGTTTTCGCCAGGTCGGTTATTTTTACCGTTTTGTTCGTATCAACAGGTGCAGCGGCAGCTACAACTGATGACGTTGTGTCAACCGCTTTCTGAACGGTATCTTTAACACCACTGTAATAATCTTTAAGTGCTTTTTCTCCATCAACCAGCGACTTATCCAGTTCTCCAATATTATAGATTTCCCAGAATTGCAGGTTTGCTGTTGCCTGAAGGTATTTTCTAACCCTTTCAGGGTCATCTTTAACACCTGGCAATTCAACTGTGATGATTCCTTTGTTTTTATCCAGGTTGATGTTTGGCTGTGCAACGCCGAACTGATCTATACGCTTCTGAAGAACATTGAAGGTATTGCCAATGGCACCTTCAGAACTTGCGCGTATTTTAC
This sequence comes from Sphingobacteriales bacterium, assembly GCA_031372815.1. Classification (GTDB taxonomy): domain Bacteria; phylum Bacteroidota; class Bacteroidia; order Chitinophagales; family Chitinophagaceae; genus Pollutibacter. Next base: position 9,877 of record JANMMA010000361.1, on the reverse strand, counting down.
TAAGTACATCGTTGTCTGAATCTTCGATCTTAATCTGCTTACCCGGGCCTGCAAAAAGGGAAGCCAGTCTGCCTGTTGGATTCTGCGCTTTGAATGCCTGTGAAAACAACGTAATATAATCTGCATCACTATTGGCTTTCTGCTCCGTGGCAGCAGTCAGTGCTTTCAACAGTACAGGATTCTTGGCATTGTTAGATAATGACTTCAACAGTCCTTCCAGTTCCACTTCAAGCGTAACGCTCATGCCACCCTGCAAATCAAGACCAAGATTCAACTCCTGTTCCTTTGCTTTTTGATAGCTGATGGCACCAGTGATACCATAGGTTACCGTTTTCTCACGCGTGCTGTCGAGCAGCCGGCGCATCCGCTTCTTCTGTTCCAGGTCTTTAATCTCAGCACTGGCATTTGCGAAATTGGCAGAAACAAATGATTTTGCTTTCTTCTCCATAGAAGTTTCATGGCTCTTCACCACGAACGTAAAATGAAGTTGATAAAGCGAGATCAGGATCAACGCAATCGCAAAAAATCTAATCAAACCTTTCAGTTGCATAATTCTGGATTTTCTTTATCCCGCCATCGGTTTTTTTGGCAGGCCGGCAAAGATATATCTTTTTTAGCTTCATTTCCAGTAGAAAACCAGCCGGAAAAGCCGGTTTTAATTATTTTGCAGGATGTTTAAAAATGCCGCGGGTATTGTCCTTGCCATATCTTTTTTTCTTTTATCCTGTTCAGGATCAAAACACATGAAAAAAGCACCAGCATCTGTCCCGGAAAAATTGCCCGACACGGTCAAAGCCACAGTGCCAACCATCCCTAAAGGCCCCCTTGAACTTATCCTCGAAAAAGATGCACGGCTAAAACCTTTCCTTGATAACCGCGACTCCCTGAAGATCCAGGTTATGTATACGCAGATCAACCGGCGAAAAGACAATGAGCCGGTATTCACCGACTTTGAATTCAATGTTGATAAGGACAAATATTTCTACCCTGCTTCCACCGTTAAATTGCCGACGGCCCTGCTGGCACTGGAAAAATTAAATATGCTACATCAGCCCGGATTAAACTCGTCAACGGCTATGGTGACGGAAAACGGATATGGCCAGATGACTGCGGTGTTTAATGATCCAACCACCCCGGATGGTAAACCAAGCGTTGCTCAGTACGTGAAAAAGGTTTTCCTGGTGAGCGACAATAACGCTCATAACCGACTATACGAATTACTTGGTCCACAATACATTAATATAGCTCTGTGGTCGCGGGGATATCGTGAAGCCCAGATCATTCACCGACTCGACCTGGTGCTGAGTGAAGACGAAAACCGCCACACCAACCCCGTCAGTTTTTATGACGGCTTTGGACGTAAGGTGTATAGCCAGTCCATGGGGTTTTATCCTGATCCATATCCCGCCCGGAATGATAAGCTTGGAAAGGGTTATATGAAAAATGGGCAGTTGATTGAAACGCCGATGGATTTTTCTCTTAAGAACCGCATCGCTCTTTCATCACTGCATAACATATTGCGTTCGGTGATGTTCCCCGAATCTGTAAAACCTGAAGAGCGGTTTAATCTGCTACCTGAAGATCTTGCCATGGTCAGGAAGTATATGTCGATGTACCCCGGCGAATCCGACTATCCTTCTTATGATACAGCGGAGTACTACCCGGCCTACGGCAAATTCCTGCTGTATGGCGCCGATAAAAACGCCCGTATCCTGCCCGATGTCCGGATCTTTAGTAAAGAAGGCGACGCCTTTGGCTTTTTGCTGGACGTGGCCTACGTGGCGGATTTCCGGAACAAGGTTGAATTTATGGTAAGTGCGGTCATTTACTGCAATAAAGATGGCATCATCAACGATAATGCTTACGACTACGATAAAACGGGTTTTCCATTCATGAAATACCTGGGGGAAACCATCTACCAATATGAGCTCACCCGCAAGCGAGAACATAAGCCTGATCTTTCCACATTTATTATCAACTATAATAATTCAGCCGCTAAGTAATTAACTTGCAGCGATCTTTGATTTTAATATTGAATTTTTAAACACAACATGAAATTATCATCCCGCCTCGAAAGATTTAATGAGCCTGAAACCCTGAAAATGGCCAAACTCGGCCGTGAACTCCGCGGTAAAGGGATCGACGTGATTGACCTTAGCCTGGGTGAACCCGATTTTGATACCCCTGTTCATATTAAAGAAGCGGCCAAAATTGCGGTGGATGAAAACTGGAGCCACTATCCTCCTGTAGCTGGTTATCCTGACCTGCGCCAGGCAGTGTGTGTGAAATTAAAAAGAGACAATAACCTTGAATACGCCCCGGAAAATATTTTGGTTTCTACAGGTGCCAAACAAAGCCTGGCCAATGCCGTATTAGCAGTAGTAGATACCGGTGATGAAGTGGTGATTCCCACTCCGTACTGGGTAACTTATTCTGAAATTGTAAAGCTGGGTGAAGGCACCGTTAAACTGGTGCGCACCTCCATAGATAATAATTACAAGATCACACCACAGGCACTCGAGCAGTCACTGTCTTCCAAAACCAAACTGTTTATCTTCTCCTCTCCGTGCAACCCAAGCGGATCAGTTTACACTAAAGATGAACTGGCCGGGTTAGTCACTGTATTTATGAAGTTCCCTGATGTATTTATTATCTCTGACGAGATATATGAATATATCAATTTCGTAGGTAAGCATGAAAGTATTGCGCAGTTTCCAGAGATCAAAGACAGGATCATTATCATTAACGGACTCAGCAAAGGATTCGCAATGACCGGTTACAGGCTGGGATATATTGCTGCTAATACAGAAGTAGTGAAAGCCTGCGAAAAGCTTCAGGGTCAGTTCACCAGCGGCGCTAATGCCGTAACACAACGGGCAGCCATAACCGCACTTACCGGTGACCTCACACCTACATTTGACATGAATACCGAATTTACCCGGCGTCGTGAAAGGATACTGGCATTACTTAAAGAGTTACCTGGCGTAGTTTGTGCCGAGCCTGACGGAGCATTTTATGTGTTCCCTGTAATGAAACACTATTTTGGAAAAACAGTCAATGGTCAGCATATTAATGATGCTGATGAACTTTGTATGTACCTGCTCAACACAGCCCACGTTTCAACAGTTACCGGTCGTGCTTTTGGGGAACCAGAATGCATCCGTATATCTTTTGCGAACAGTATGGACAAGATCGAAGAGGGTATGAAGCGAATTAAGTTAGCACTGGAAGCACTTACAGATTAGCGCATTTCCGGAAAAGATCTATGATCGTTATATTAGTGTTTTTGCGCACTGAGCTCCCTTAATACTTTCATCACGATAGAGGATGTTTGCGGCCCCACGGACATGCTACAAAGGTATTTTGAATGGGGAATATTTTTACTGCTGTCGAAAAATGAGGGCTTAAGGATATAGCCGAGTGCATCCATGGATAAACCCATTACAAACTTTGGCCCGCCTGCTTTCATCAGATCTTTTGACGCATAGCTCATCGCCGGAACAGTTTCACCCGGATGCGTTGCAAATTGTGCATTGCCCATGCTGAACCACGCTATTTCTGTGGTAACCCCTGAATCAATTTTTCGGTTAATCACGCCAGCCTGCGATAGTTGGCTGAAGCCGGCATTTTCCACGGGTAAATCAAATATCCTGCTGGAAAAACCTATCGAATTTCCTTTTACCTGAATGGAATGCTGAAGCAGTGAAATGGTTTTATCGGCCAATTCACTCCCGCGGAAATAAGCCTGTTCAAAGGTCTGCGGTTCATTTTCCGGTTGCACCCATCCACCGATAGCCCCCTGGATAAAAAGGTTTACACCACCCAGGGACCGGTTCATCTTCCGGTAAAATCCCTGCGGATAATCTGCACTCACTTCATGGTGAACAGCATCAACAAAGGTTGGATGGCAGGCGAAATTGGTCAGGCTGGCAACGGATTTCCCCGCCTTGTCGATAAACTGCAATACGGTAACTGACCGGTCCAATTCCGCAGATTCGGATATGTTGAAAACCCAGCCTTCTCCATGTATGCCTTCGCCGTAAACTGCTTTAGTTATTTTTCGGTTATTCCAGGCCGTTATAATCTGGCGGGCAGCAGTTTTCACCAGGAAACCGATATACGTGCTGTCTACACCCGAATGCATCAGGTCTGGTCCCCAAAGTCCGACCACATCAGGCCCGGCATGAGTATGGGTAGATGACAAAACAATATGTGATGCATTTATTCCACTCGCTTCCTGCTGAACGATTTTCCTGATATCCTGCAACTGGGGGTAGAGGAGTCCGATGCAGTCCACCGTAAGTATAGTGATATTGCTCTCTTCCGTGCTTACTACAACGGCCTTGGCAAACAAACTATCCCTGATCCCTGTAAATTTCCGGTTCTGTGTATGACCGGCGATATAGCTTTGGATTGCCGGATTTACCGGCGCCTGTGACGCGCCTACCATGAAATCCTGGGCAAGGCAGAAAGCCGGTAAAGACAAGAGCAGGATGAATAAATTTTTTTTCATCCCTGAATTTACCCATTTTTTTTCATCCTTATTGCGGCTATTCCTCCTACAAAGTCGACCAGGAAATGGATCACTACAACAAGCACCAACGACTTGCTGAAAATAAAGATGAGTGCAAAAAGCAGTGATAGGAAAAAGATTTTAAACATAGCCTTATATCCCTGGTAGAAATGAGCAAGGCTGAATAATACTGCCGGAAAAACAGCGGCCATCCACGGAAATCCAGTCTGCATGGGGTCAATAAAATAAGTGACCATGAAACCCCGGAACAAAATCTCCTCACAAACTCCTGCGGTAATACACATAAACGTGTAAGCAGGAAGTTCACGATAGTATTCAGGTAGAAACGGAACCGAGCTTTCCCACTGTTCGTGGGTTTTTTTCAAGGCTTCAGGAGAGAATACGGAATATATTAGGTCTGTTACATATGCCGCCACCATTACCCCGGTCAAGGCCCATGGAACCCAGCCCGGTTCGATCTTCCGAAAACCCATAAGGGAAAAAGGACGTGCATAAAGCCACCAGATAAGCATTACAACTCCGGTAAAGAACCAAAGTAGCAGGCTGTTCGAAATAAAAAATTTTCGCCGGGTAGGTTCGTCGAAATATATATTACCCAATTTTTCACTTCCACGGATACCAGAAAAAAAAGGCAGCACCAAGCCAAATACCAGGACAAGTATGTGATCTATAAAATTTGGAACCATGGTTAAAAAACTTCTGCGCGTGACAAGTTCACTAATTTTTCATGAACCGCAAGGACCTGGGGGATCAATAGTTGCTGCTCGTCATTGTGAATAACGAAGTCGCATAACCGCATTTTCACCCTGTCGGTAATCTGGCGTGCCATCCTGTTTTTAACCTCATCTGCCGTAATCCCATCTCTCGCAACGGTTCTTTCGATACGCAAAAATTCTGGTGCTGTTACCCCGATCACATAGTCAAGGTCGCGCTGTGACCCACTTTCAAAAATTAGCGCAGCTTCTTTGATCGCATATGGACCGTTCTGCTTTTTCATCCACTGCATCGCGTCGGCAATGATTGCAGGGTGCACTATGGCATTTAATGCGTCAAGTTTTTCCTTGTCCTGGAAAACAATTCCTGAAATGTACTTACGATTAAGTTGGTTGTTCAGGTAAGCCTGTTCGCCAAATAATGCGGTGATCTTATTAATCAGCTCTGAGTCTTCATTCTGTATGATTCTGGCAGCTTCGTCTGCATAATAAACGGGAGCACCCAGCACCTCAAAGATCCTGGCGACCACTGATTTACCGGAACCTATACCACCTGTTAATCCAATTTTAAGTGTCATGCTCGTAATAAAAATCCTGATTTGCAAAACAAACCAGGATCATATAAAAAACGGAACAGCTTATTTAGCCTTGGCTACAGCCTGTGGCTGGCTCCATTCCATACTGATTGCACTTTTTTCGATGGTCAGGTAACTGCCGGGATTAACTTCGATCTTAAGCGTATTGTCTTCGTTGACCCTGTCAACTTTACCATGAATCCCTGCGATGGTTACTACCTTGTCGCCTTTTTGCAACTTCTCTGTAAATTCTTTTGCCTTCTTGGCTTTTTGGGCCTGTGGGCGTATCATAAAAAAGTAGAAGACAACGATCATTCCACCTAATAAAACCAACTGCATCATTCCTGCATTCGGGGAGGCTTGTAATAAAATTGAAAACATGTTGAAATTGATATTAATGATTAAGATTATTTTTTTGCCACTACTTCCACGTCAAAAACCAAAGGATATGTTGCTTCGGCAGTGTTTGTATAGACCGTCAGTGTTTTGTGGTTGCTTCCAACCCTTCCTTTACTGTCGAACGATGCCTTGATATACCCTTCTTTGCCGGCAGCCACAGGGGCTTCTGGCTTTTCCGCTATAGTGCATCCGCAAGATGCCACCACGTTATTAATCACCAGTGGGTTCGTACCAGTATTAATGAACTTGAACTCGATCTGCACTTTTTCACCTTCGGAAACCTTTCCAATATTCTTTACCGTATCTACCCATTGTATTGTAGTAACAGGATTTACGGTAGTTCCGGCGGCATTTGTTTCAGACACCATGGCCTTTTCTTCCCCTGCTTCACTATTACAGGCTATTACAAATACGGCTAAAACGGCCAGAACAGAAAAGTATCTTCTCATAGTCAACGTATAAAAGGCAAAACTACTGTTTTTTGTAATCTACTTTCCGCAGTTTGTCGGCCTGGCTGAGTTCCTTATGAATATTGTCCAGAATGCCGTTTACAAAATGTCCGCTCTGCGGGGTGCTGTAATCTTTAGCCAGGTCTATATATTCATTCAGGGTTACCTTAGTGGGAATGGTTTCAAAATAAAGGAATTCACAGGTTCCCATTCGCATCAGGATCATGTCGAGCTGAGCTATCCTCTCCGCATCCCAGTTTTTCAATTTGGGGATGATCATTTCCATACAATAGTCTTTCTTCTCAATAGCAGCCTTAACGAGTTCTTTTCCAAAGACTAATTTCTCTTTGCTGATGAGTTCAAGGAAATGGTAGGAGGATGGTTTTTGAAGGTAGTTCAGCACCATCAGGTTCATCATTTCTGCATCGTCGTCCCAGTGTATAAAAGATTCTTCCAGGTGAGCGATAAAGTCCTCATTAGGGAGCATCAAATTAGAGAAGATGAATTCGAGGATTTTCTTCTCATCACGCTTGTCGCGGGACGGTAAGGCTATATAGTCAATGTATTCAGGGCTTTCAGCCAGTTTCTGGTATATTTTTTTGACCAGGTCACGGTCGAGCAGGTATTCCACTTTGAAATCCTTTAAGGCCTGCTTATATTCCGCATCTTCGAGGGTTTTCCACACCAGGTCGTTGCCGGCCAGTTTAATATTTACATTAAGGTCGGCGGTACTGGGAAGATGTTTAGAGGACCTAAGCCGGGCATCGGTTTCTGCGTAACGGGCCACTTCAGTAAGGAAAAAAATGAGGTAGGTGAATAATTGCCTGGACTGTTCAAGATGGTTGTCGAGTGTCCGGAGTGCCTGTGGAATGCTTATTGGTGGTTCCGCCGATTCCGTCGCATAAAGTGTCTGCATAACCTTAACCCTGATATTTCTTCTGCTGATCATGATAAAGAACTGGTTTGGGGCGCAAATATACAGGAATATGCCGTTGCGTGAAATAGCTCAGTATGAAAAAATGGCATAGCAGAAAAGCAGGTCGACTGCCATCATTTTACTTAAAAGCGTGTTAATGCAGTAATAACTGCCAAGTTTTCCCGGATTTATCATGTGGTATGATATTCGTTTACATATGCTCGCCAGTCGAACACACATTTTGACAGGCATAATTAATTACGTCTACATTCATTCAAAAAAAACCTTACGCTATGGCTAAGAAGTTAAATATTACCCCGTTACATGACAGGGTGATCGTAAAAGCAGCTCCTGCAGAGGAAAAAACAGCTGGCGGTATCATTATACCAGATACAGCTAAAGAAAAACCTCAACGTGGTACGGTGATCGCTGCCGGTCCCGGTAAAAAAGACGAGCCCATGACCGTTAAAAGTGGAGACACGGTGTTGTACGGTAAATATGCCGGTACAGAAATCACCATCGAAGGAAGCGAGTTCCTTATCATGAGGGAGTCAGACATCCTGGCTGTTGTATAATTTTCTTTACCTGTAGTAAAGTAATCTATCCACTAATTAATAATAACTAAGAATATGTCGAAACAATTGTTTTTCAATACAGATGCACGCAGCAAAATGAAGAAGGGTGTTGACATCCTTGCTAATGCTGTAAAAGTGACCCTCGGACCTAAAGGCCGTAATGTAGTTCTCGAGAAAAAATTTGGTTCACCATCCGTAACTAAGGATGGCGTAACGGTTGCTAAAGAAATTGACCTGGAAGATCCTATTGAAAATATGGGCGCCCAGATGGTAAAGGAAGTTGCTTCCAAAACCGCTGATGTTGCCGGTGACGGTACTACAACAGCTACCGTACTTGCGCAGTCTATCATTACTGAAGGACTGAAAAACGTTGCTGCCGGTGCCAATCCGATGGACCTGAAACGCGGTATCGACAAAGCCTTTGACATGATTGTTGCCAAACTGAAAAAACAATCTCAGACTGTTGGTAACGATACTAAAAAGATCGAGCAGGTTGCCGCTATTTCTGCCAACAATGATGCAGAGATCGGACGACTGATTGCAGAAGCCATGCAGAAAGTTGGTAAAGATGGTGTGATCACCGTTGAAGAAGCTCGCGGAACAGAAACCAGTATTGAACTGGTAGAAGGTATGCAGTTTGATCGCGGTTATATCTCTCCATACTTCGTGACCAATGCCGATAAGATGGAAGTTGAACTTCAGGCACCTTATATCCTGATTTACGATAAGAAGATTTCTGCCATGAAAGACATTCTTCATATCCTGGAGAAAGTTGCCCAGCAAGGCGCGCCATTGGTTATCATTTCTGAAGACCTGGAGGGTGAAGCACTCGCTACGCTGGTAGTCAACAAACTTCGTGGTACACTGAAAGTGGCTGCTGTAAAAGCACCAGGTTTCGGTGACAGGAGAAAAGAAATGTTACAGGATATCGCTGTACTGACCAAAGGTCTGGTGATCAGCGAAGACCAGGGCCACAAACTTGAAAATGCTGACCTTACTTATCTGGGTCGTGCCGAAAGGATAACGATCGATAAAGACAATACTACCATCGTTGGTGGTAAAGGAAGAAAAGAGGATATCCAGGCGCGAATCGGGCAGATAAAATCACAGATCGAATCCACAACTTCTGACTACGATAAGGAAAAATTACAGGAGCGTTTGGCTAAACTAAGTGGTGGTGTTGCTGTACTTAATGTAGGTGCAGCCACTGAAGTGGAAATGAAAGAAAAGAAAGACCGCGTTGACGATGCATTGCACGCTACACGTGCAGCTGTTGAAGAAGGTATCGTCCCTGGCGGTGGTGTTGCATATATCCGCGCTATTGAAGTACTTGCCGGTAAAAAAGGCGAGAATATTGACGAAACAACTGGTATCGCCATTGTTCGCCGTGCACTTGAAGAACCTCTCCGTACCATCGTTGCTAACGCAGGTATTGAAGGATCCATTGTAGTACAGCGCGTTAAAGAAGGCAAGGCCGACTTTGGATACAATGCCCGTACAGATGTATATGAAAAATTACTTGCTGCCGGTGTAATCGATCCTACTAAAGTAAGTCGTGTTGCCCTTGAGCATGCGGCATCAATTGCAGGTATGCTGTTGACAACTGAATGTGTGATCGCTGAAAAACCTAAGAAAGAAGAACCAATGCCTCATGGTGGTGGTGCTCCCGGAATGGGCGGAATGGATTATTAATCTTTTCCCTGATCATAAAAATAG
>JANMMA010000355.1:0-4717 GCA_031372815.1 Sphingobacteriales bacterium | reverse complement strand
GTTAATAACGGGAACATATTCGAAGAACTGATGGAAACGGTCAAATACTGTTCACTTGGGCAGATCACCCATGCGCTGTATGAGGTGGGAGGACAATATAGGAGAAACATGTGATGTTTAATGTGGGAATGGGAAGATGTGGGTAATGTGAAAGTACAAATCAGGAAATGATTTTCTTTTTTTTCGCCTCGTTTCTCATTATCTCATTTTGACTTTCACAACTCCCGAAGCTTGCGGATTTTGAAACCTTTCCAATCCCGCATTCGCGGGACAGTCTTGTCAATTTGTTTACATTGACTTTCACAACTTTCATACATTCCAGGTCTTCCCAATCCCGCATTCGCGGGACAGGTCTTTAAAAAAGCATTTGCTTTTTTAAATAAGGAAGTTTCAGTTGCAGTCCACAATACTTATTTATCTGTTCAATCCAGGCAACAGTTAATTCAGGAATGACGGTTTCATCACCGGGATGAAGAAATATATAGGCCTCTTCAAGCCCTTTATCTATCCAATCTGATATTCGGATAGCCCATGCCGTTATTCTTGAATAGGTTGATGGGTGGTCACTGTTGCTGACAAACCTTAGCATCAGCCTCGGCACAGAAAGGTACATATGGGTACAGTCTCTCCGACCGGGAGTATCGGTAATAACGATTCCGCGTCCCATTGATTTAAGGGCTGGGAAAAGTTGGTCCGACTGTACAAACCAGTCGGGGTGACGAAATTCCACAAACACGTCGAGGTCTTTAGGAAGAGCCGCGAGGTAATCGAATAATGGTTGTTTTTTCATTGGCGAAAAACCATCACTCACCTGTAAAAAGCAGGGTCCCAAATTTTCTCCAAAGGCGCTGATGCCGTTTATAAATGCGTCTGTCTGACCCTCCACCCGAACAAAAGAACTGAAATGGCTGATGGACTGCGGGAACTTCGGACAGAACCTGAAATCGCGCCCCCTGGCGGGTTCAGCCCATTTCTTGATCACTTCAGGTGGATAGATATTGTAGTGCGTTGCATTCAATTCTGTTGTCTGAAAGTATAACGGATAGAGTTCCCTGAACTTAGTTGCTGGTGTTTTCGCAGGATAAACTTTATCAACCCAACTTTTATGTCCCCAATTACTGCATCCCACATATACTTTGGGTGTAGCATTCCTCGAACCTGGCAGTACCGTTGCGTTCATCAACGGGTCAGGTGGCAGCGTGAAGTTTACCGATGATAACGCCTCTTTAGTAACAGTTCCAAATCTCATAGTTTCTCAAATTATATAATGTTGCGGATTTCTTAACTTGTTGCCATGAATTTCTTCGGCTCAGTGTATTCTCATTTTCGATCCCTGCTAACTTTTCTCCTCCGAAAGCCCGTTAATTGGATGGCATCAAGATTCACCTCATTTCCAAAACAGGAAAGAGTGGATGCTTCATTGACTGAACTATATACCGAGATCGTTAAGGGCAATGAAAAAAAAGGAAAGTTGATAGAATTCACCCCGTCCAATCTTCCGGTGATTATTTTTTCTGATCAGCATAAAGGCGCAAGAGATGGGTCTGATGACTTTCGGATGGCAGAAGAAAATTTCATTCATGCCCTCGAATATTACAACCAGCACAACTATTATTATATCAACCTGGGCGACAGTGAGGAGTTGTGGGAGAATAACATCCTTTCCGTAATAAAGTACAACGCTTCGGTCTTCGAAAAAGAAAAGCAATTTGCAGATCGCAATGCCTTTTATAAGATCTATGGCAACCACGATTTATTTTGGGACAATGATCCGTTTTCTTCCTTCTACCTGAAAAAAATGTATGGGCAGAAGGTGGACATATATTCAGGGATTGTACTTCGGATAAAACTGCCGGAAAGGAATATCGATATTTTCTGCACACATGGTCACCAGGGCGATGCACAGAGTGATGGCAATGCCTTCTCAAAATGGTTTGTTTCCTATATCTGGGGCCCGTTACAGTCCTTCCTCAGAATCAATACCAATACGCCTGCCACGAGTGATGATCGGAAATCTGTCCATAACGAGTTTATGTATGAATGGTCGGCCAGGCAGAATAATATTGTATTGATCACTGGCCATACCCACCAGCCTGTTTTCAATTCACTGACACATCTTGAGCGGCTTTACTTACACCGTGAGGAAGCAGAGATCAAAGGCGACGCGGAAACCATTAAAAAAATTGAGCAGGAAATACCACGAAGAAAAAGGGAATATGACCGGGTAAATATTCAATTCAGAAAGATGAAACCCGCATATTTTAATTCCGGATGTTGTTGTTACCTGGACGGCAATATTACCGGTATAGAAATTTCTGATGGGTACATCCGTCTGATTAAATGGAGTAAGGTTGACGGCTCCATTAAGAGGGTAGTGGCAGAAGAAGAGAAACTGACTATACTTTCTACACTTATATAATCAATTTGGCTTGCCCTGGAGAAAAAACTTTAACGTATAAGTTGTTTTTCTAACTATACATTTTTTGCAAAGAGTGTAAATTTGCAAGGATATCGGCAAAAGAATTTCAGGTTATTTTTAAATAAACGCCTTTGTGTTTTTATAACGGCATAAAGATCAGCAGGGCTGAGCATATTAAGTTGATGGAACTTGAAAAGTCCATCAGGGATTACAACTTGTCCCTGAACAGGCCCATGCAAAGTGGATTTGATTTCGGCGACTGGCCTGTGATCAAGCCACTTGACGGCGGAAAAGATATGGAGCCTGTGATGATGCATTGGGAACTGATTCCACATTATTTCCGGACATGGTCGGAAGTAGAAGCATTTCGAAAAGGTGGAGTAAATCTGAAAACAGGCAAAAAAGATCCACCAAGAAATACATTGAATGCTATAAGTGAGGAAATGCTCAAAAAGCCAACGTACAGAAGCGCTGCTTTGAAAAGGCGCTGCCTCATATTGTCATCCGGATTTTATGAATGGAGACATTTTACGCCGCCCGGGGAAAAAAAGGATATTGCCTTTCCATATTTTGTAAAAGTTAAGGACCGGGAATATTTTTATATGGCAGGTATCTGGCAGCCGTGGACCGACCGGGAAACCGGTGAAACGATAGAAGGCTTTGCACTGCTTACTACAAAGGCTAATTCCCTGCTGGAACAAGTACATAATAAGAAAAAAAGGATGCCCCTTATTCTTTCTGATGAGCTGGCCAGGGAGTGGATAATGGATGGACTTACGGAAGAAAGAATCAATGAAATAGCATCATTTCAATTTCCCTCTTCACAAATGGAAGCGATAACCATCAATAAGGCTTTCCGCGCTTCTGAAGATCCTACATATCCATGTTCTTATGCGGAGTTACCTGAGTTGGTTTAAAACAACGAAATCTGCTGTCCGGGACGTTGGAAAATATCTGTATTCAATTCCCATCGTTCCGCATTCAGTTTATAAAGCTTTCCATATTTTTTATACTGCTGTGAAATGATCTCGGCAATTTTTCCTTCTCCCCGCATACGAACACCAAAGCGGCTATCATTGACTTTACCATCATGACTGTCTTCTATCTGATGCCAGACTTTGTCTGCCCTGTCGGGGAAGTTCTTATAAAGCCAGTCATGAAAAAGAATTTTAACTGCACCATTCAATCGTATAAATGTATATGCTGAAAATTTTGCGCCATTATCAGCTGCGGTTTTCATGATCTTTTGCATATCGTGATCATTAAGACCGGGTATCATTGGCCCAAGCATAACACCCATCCTGACGCCTACTCCACTTAGTTCCCGGATGAGCTTGAAACGCTTCGCGGTGGTGGTTGTCCGAGGCTCCATTAATTGCCTGAGGTTTTCGTCCATGGAGGTAATGCTAACCAAGATCGAGACCAGGTTTTTCTCCGCCAGCCTGGCAAGTATGTCCTTATCGCGAAGCATTCCTGCATTTTTGGTTATCAATCCCACTGGCTGATTAAATTCCAGGCAGACTTCCAGCAATTGCCTGGTAAGACGATAGTTTTTTTCACATGGCTGATAGCAATCTGTATTACCACTGAGCGATATTGGTTTGACCTCCCAATCTGGTTTCATCAGGAATTTTCTCAGCAATTGTGGTGCATTCTTTTTGACGATAATTTTTTGCTCAAAGTCGAGCCCCGCACTGAACCCTAAATATTCATGGGCATTGCGGGCATAACAATAAATGCACCCATGTTCACAGCCTGCATAAGGGTTCATGCTATAAAACATTCCTACATCCGGACTGTCCACTTTATTAACGATCGACTTAACATCCCGCTCTATATATTGAGTGGCCTCGTCAGGTATTGTCCAGTCATCTATACTTTCAATATGTTCCCTGACAATTTCCTGTTTATGGAATTTGTTTGGTGTGTTGATCTGCGCACCCCGTCCGCGGTGGTATTCATTTGGATTCATGATTTTTAATTATCAGCTACACGCCCAGACTAGCTGAAGACAGTTCCTTCAACAGGGTTCTATCCAATTTTAGGGCTAGACAATCCGCTTAAAAGCGCTCTATCCAACATCATGGCTAGAACAATCCGCCCTGCCTCGTTATCACAGGCAGGTTTTGCAGTTCCATTCTTTCCACAATTTGCCAGGGTATCGACCCTTCTTCTCTTTTCAATAGCAGTAAAGCGTCAGCAATGAAGCGTCCGGTAAACTGGCGCTGTGAGAATTCAAGCCAGCCTTTTTCATACTGCCATGGTTTTAATTTTCTGGCTATAGAAATTACAGGATCC
>JANMMA010000292.1:0-2317 GCA_031372815.1 Sphingobacteriales bacterium | reverse complement strand
GTTATTGACTACATTAGGGGTATAATTTAAGCGCAATGCAAATCGCGGAGAGTTTTCGTCTGGATGGTAAAACAGCCGTCATTACAGGTTCAAGTAAAGGCATCGGAAAGGCCATTGCCATTGCTTTAGGCCAGCAGGGTGCAAAGGTTGTGATATCCAGCAGAAAGCAGGATGCAGTCGATGACACCACCCGCGAATTGCAACAGATGGGAATTAATGCTATCGGCATAGTGGCACACATGGGTGACATGGAACAAGTTAGCAACCTGGCTGCTGAAGCCGTAAAACAATGTGGATCTATTGACATCCTGGTTAACAATGCAGCCATCAATCCTTCCTTTGGTCCCATCATCAATACAGACAGCAAGGTCTATGAGAAGATCATGAAAGTGAACGTGGAAGGACCACTTGAATTGTGTAAACTGGCCTACCCAGTGATGAAAGAAAGAGGTGGTGGATCAATCATAAACATCAGTAGCATTGAAGGTATTAGTCCGGGCCTCGGCCTGGGATTATACAGCATCAGTAAAGCAACGCTCATTGCCGTCACGAAAGTACTCGCCAGAGAATGGGGAGCGGATCGTATCAGGGCAAATGTGATTTGCCCCGGACTGATCAGAACAAAGTTTAGCGAGGCACTGACAAGCAATGAAAACATAGTGAAACATGTTCTGGCCAGGCAGGCTTTGCCGGATATTGCAGAACCGGAAGATATCGCCGGCCTTGCGCTGTTCCTTGCTTCAGAAGCTTCATCTTTTTGCACAGGCGCGGTATATACCGCAGACGGAGGATACGGGATATAATGTGGGAAATGTGGTTAATGTGATGAATGCGATAATTTAATACAAGTTTATGGTTGAGTTATTTGCGACGGACAGGCTATGAAAAATACTTCCGCTTTTCCGTTCCTTTATAGAACAGGAACTCTATTCTCTTGAAATTGCGTTGTTGCAACTACCGGCGTTACAGGCTGAGGAAATACTTAAAGTGAAAAGAGAAAAAGCGAAGTCGTTGGGATTATGGGCACCATACCTGTCCGAAAAACATGGAGGGATGGGATTGTCGATGATGGAGTTTGCGCAGGTCAGCGAAGCAATGGCATCAACGCCCTTCGGACATTATGTTTTCAATTGCCAGGCTCCTGATATCGGTAACATCGAACTGTTGGAAAAGCACGCATCGCCATATTTACAGGAAACCTGGCTCGAGCCACTGATGAATGGACATATCAGGAGTTGCTTTTCAATGACGGAGCCCGAATTTGCAGGATCCAATCCGGTCAATATGGGAACTACGGCTATACTTGATGGTGAGTACTACGTCATCAACGGACATAAATGGTTTACGACGGCAGCAGACGGTGCTTCTTTTGCGATAGTCATGGCCGTTACTGACAACGCTGCCAGTGTTTATGAAAAAGCAAGTATGCTGCTTGTGCCAACCGATACTCCGGGTTTTAACCTGGTACGGAATATCTCGATAATGGGAGAAGCAGGAGCCGGTTATATGAGCCATGGAGAGATCGAGTACGTTGAATGTAAGGTGCCTGCAACTCACTTGATTGGGAAAGCAGGGGCCGGTTTTTCCCTCGCACAGGAAAGGCTCGGTCCAGGCAGGATACACCATTGTATGCGGTGGATCGGCATATGTGAACGCGCGCTTGACCTGATGTGCAGGCGTGCTGTGGAAAGGGATATGGGAGATGGCCAAAAACTGGCTGACAAACAGGTCATCCAACATTGGATCGCAGAAAGCAGGGCTGAGATCAACGCATCAAGATATATGGTGTTGCACGCAGCACATAAAATGGACCAGGAGGGTGCCAGGGCTGCAAAAAATGAAATATCAACCATTAAGTTTTACGTTGCAGATATCCTGATGAAGGTGCTTGACCGCTCGATACAGTCACATGGTGCATTGGGCATTACCGACGATACCATACTGTCTTTCTGGTATCGTCATGAACGCGGTGCAAGGATATATGACGGGCCTGATGAGGTACACAAGACTGCCCTTGCTCGATCAATTTTGAAACCTTATTTGAATAAGGGCAGTAATTAGGAAATTGGAAAATGTGTAAAATGTGAAATTTCAAATTCAGAACTTTGGAAAACTACTCAGAACATATAGATAAGGCAGTAAGTGTTCGCGAAGGTGAACTGCCAGAATTGTCCAGGCTTGAACAATACCTTCGTCAACATTTCAATGATGTAAACGGTCCTTTCAATATTCAACAGTTCCCCGGCGGCTATTCCAACCTTACATTCCTGATCAGCATCGGTGAAAAAGAATATGTATTGCGTAAACCACCCAGAGG
>JANMMA010000247.1:0-2070 GCA_031372815.1 Sphingobacteriales bacterium | reverse complement strand
TGGCGCAGTCCGGAATAATGGTAAAGGGATAAATGGCGTGGCGGATAATATACGTATCATGCCTATCAGGGCGGTTCCTGATGGGGACGAACATGATAAGGATATCGCAAACGCAATTCGTTATGCCGTTGATAATGGCGCAAAGGTGATTAACATGAGTTTTGGAAAGAGTTTTTCTCCCGAAAAAAACTGGGTTGATTCCGCCATGCGATATGCGGAATCTAAAGGTGTTTTGCTCGTGCACGCAGCTGGAAATGAATCCTCCAACGTAGACCAATCCGAAAACTACCCTAACCCTATTTACCAGGACAATGGTAAACACACCACCAACTGGATCACCGTTGGCGCCAGCGGTCCTACTAAAGATGACCTGGTCGCTACATTTTCAAACTACGGTAAAAAAGAAGTTGATGTATTTTCGCCCGGCGTCAAAATCTACAGCACGTTACCAGGTGGCAACACCTATGGCAACCAACAGGGAACCAGCATGGCCAGCCCGGTAACAGCCGGCCTTGCCGCCCTCATATTATCCTATTATCCTGAACTTACGGCAACACAGGTAAAAGAGATAATCATGAAATCTGTTACACCAGCTGCTGATCTCAAGGTTATGAAGCCTTCTAAAGAGGGTGAAGAAGATATCGTACCATTTTCAGATCTTAGCAAGTCTGCCGGAATAATCAATGCAGAAGCTGCTTTGAAACTTGCTGAAACATATAAAAGCGGTGAACCGGTAGTAAAGCCTAAAAAAGCGCCATTGCCAAAATCTTCAGTCAAAAAATCAAAAAAAGGATAAACCCATGGCCAGACCAGTGTTAACCGATTACCCGGTTTTTTACGAAACGTACATTAAATTGGTACCTGAGGATAACCTGGTAGAAGCAATGCGACTCTCGCTGGAAGATCTGGTGGATTTCCTGGATACTATTGAGCCGGGAAAATCAGACTATCAGTATGCAGAAGGCAAATGGACGGTAAAGGAATTACTCCAGCATGTGGTTGATACAGAAAGGATATTTTCTTACCGCGCATTGTGTTTCGCACGAGGTGAAAAACAATCTCTTCCGGGATTTGACGAAAAATTGTTCGCAAAAAATGCAGCGGTAAGTACCAAAAGCCTTAAGGACCTGAAAGACGAAATGCTTGTTGTGCGGGAGTCGTCATATATGTTGTTTCGCGGCTTCACCCAGGAGATGTTGCAGAGGACCGGTATTTCAAACAACAATGAAGTGAAAGTTAATGCCATAGGCTACATGATCATTGGCCATGTACGCCACCACTTCAATATACTTAAAGAACGATACTTATCATAAAATGCAAATGGTCAATGTGAAAGGCTTTACTCCCTCACATTGACCATTTTATTTCTTATGTAGTGTCTTATTTTTTAGCCAGGGCTGTTTGCCTGATCATATCATTTACCACATTAACACTTTCATTCAGGTAATTGTCTTTCTCCAGGCTTTTGATCCATGACTTTCTTCTATCAAGCTTATCCTTATCGGAAGCATACCTTTGTTCATCAACTGGCAACATACTTAGCTCAAGCGTTTGCGCGTCTTTATTGATGTCTTCAATCTTTTTAAGATTGGCTTTAACCTGTTTTTGCTCTGCCCTGTATTTATCGATATTCAATGAATACTCCTTATCGTTGATCTTAGACATCCATAGTGAAGTTTCCTTGATCGCCTTAAAATATCTGTTGGTATCTACCCTTTGGTTACTTGCTGAACGAACGGCTGACAAATCATAATATGGTTTTGAGGGATTATAATCTGCCTTCTTGATCTCATCCCATGGCATAGCATCCGGGTTGTCCTTTTCGCGATATTTCAGATACTCAAGTTGGTCCGGTATAACGATGTCAGGAGTTACTCCTTTGATCTGCGTTGAGCCGCCATTGATGCGGTAAAATTTTTGCAGTGTCAGTTTTACGGTACCGAGATCCTGTGCATTACCTGCAGCAATGCTGCTTTGTTCCAGGCTAATGTTTTTTTGCACCGATCCTTTTCCATAGGTAGATGTGCTGCCTATGATCACCCCCCGGTTATAATCCTGTATAGCGGCAGC
>JANMMA010000132.1:0-7190 GCA_031372815.1 Sphingobacteriales bacterium | reverse complement strand
GCCTAAGTGCGACCAATTTCTTTTTTATGCCACCGAATCGTTCTTTAAAGTCAGCCACTGAATCACCCGACTTTATACCTCCTCCAAGATTCAGTGTTGGGATATTCAGGGCTTGCAAGTGCCGGACGGCCATCCATAGCAAACCTAAACTATGTTTTTTCCCCGAATCAATACTGATATTGAAAAGACTATCCGCTGTATAATTTGTGAAGCCAAATAACGTCGCTGCTAATATCTTGTCACCTTCCAGGTACCCAACCAAAATACTATGGTCACTTTCAATTATTTTGTTCAAAGTATCTCTGCTGAATTGATAGACTGAAGATGCTTTTCTGGATTCCATAAAACTTGAAAAATGATCAAGAAAAAAAACAGATAGAACGTTTTTATCAGAGGTATACTTGTTTCTCTCTAATGACGCCTTTTTTATCTGTCTTTTTCGATTCCTCGACATATCTGCCATGACCTCTTCTGCAGGGCGGCTAAGCTCAAGCAGATAAACTTCGTTATTGCTATACAATTCTTCCTCCTGAAATCCCAAATTTAAATCTGTCAGTGGATTCAATCCGATATATCCACAGACATAACCGCAGCTTTTCAAAAATGCTCTCCAATGCACGTTGAATTCCGGGCAATCTTCATTGGCAATAAAACCATTGAAGCCATATGGCGAAACGATGTCCGCGGTACCTTCAAATTGTCGCTCACAAAACACACATAACACACGGGTTTCGCCGAGAGTAAACGAATACAAATAGGTTGGATATCCGGTAGTCAGGAACATAGCCTGGCAATGCTCCCACGTGTGACTGAACCCATGGGGAATTCGCGAAAGCACGTCATTCCACCGCTCACGCGAGGTCAAGGGTATCAGTTCATGTTGGGGCAACATCATAGGTAAAATTCGGGCATTAGGCCGAGACAACAGCATAGTCACTGATCATTTGCTGAATAGACTCCGTTGAATTATTCATCAGGACATCAATAATAGAGAGTCCGGCTAAAAATTCACCCTTTTGCTGTTGGGGATATGGCGTCAGATGGGGTTCTATAAATGACAACCTGATGTTATGCGGCAAAAAAGCATCTGTTTCGTAAAGACTTTTACCTCCGGGGAGATTAATGTATTCAGTAGCTCGTTCCTTTTCACAAATATTTATAATCCGGTCCTGGCCTTTCATACCCTCCCTTTCTTCGACAGGAGACACCACAATTATATCAGTTTTGATGCCAATATACCCTGCTATGGATTCAAGGCTATGATAAATAAATGCGGATATCCGATCATCATCATAGTAAATAATACCATGAATCAGGTCTATTCGTTCTTTATAAAACGGTGCATGTTGATATGCCACGCGCAATGTTTCCATAAAGTTTTTCTTCCATTTTTGGTCTGCCGCAATGCTGATTTCATTGACCTTTTTATGCTGCGAAACTTCGTGCAAAGGCAAAGTGAATCGATAAGGTTTCTGATTCAGCAGGATATTATTCCTGTTGATCCATCCCCGTTTGATAAAATTGACGTTATCAAGCAGGAAAAACTTATCCGCATAATCCATTAACTGAAAATACCCCAGGTATGGAAACAGGTAAGGCTGCATGACGGCAATGCGCATTATTGAAAAGCTTTGAGGATAATGGAGGATACCTTTTCTATTTCAGCAGAAGTCATTCCATAAAAAAGCGGAAGACACAATACCCTGCATGAAATGTTTTCAGCTTCCGGCATCTTCTCCTGGTTTGTGTAGTTAAGCGTATTGAGCGATGGATAAAAATAACGCCTGGGAAAAATATTTTCTGCATTTAGCAAAGCGCGTATTTCGAGCAATTTAGTTTCCGTTGGGAAGATCACCGGATAATATCCATAATTATATTCTACGTCATTTTGAACCGATGGTTTGTTTAGCGGTAAATCTTTCAACAGGCTGTCATATTGATGGACCCGCTCTTTTCGTTGTGCGATGATCCGTTTCATCTCCGGGAGCAGGCACAATCCCATCGCTGCATGGAACTCTGAATTTTTTCCATTTATTCCCAGCCCAAAAAACTTTTCCGGCCCATCGTGTCCAAAATTCATCATGTAAGAGATCTTTTCTGCCAACTCATCATTCTCGGTAATCACGGCGCCTCCTTCTACGGTGTGAAAAAGTTTTGTGGCATGTAAACTTAAGGTGGAAATATCACCATAACTGAGCAACGATGCACCTTTATACCTGACCCCGAAAGCATGTGCCGCGTCGTAAATTACAGGTATGCCAAATTCGACGCTGATCGCATTAATGGCCTCCACATCACAAGGATGACCATAAATATGAGTAGCTAAAATGGCAGACGTATCAGCATTTATTTTCTGCCTTATTTTTTGAGGATCAATACAGAGACTAACCGGATCTATGTCGGCAAACACCGCTTTTTTTTCTTCCCATACTATTGAAGACGTCGTAGCAACATAAGAAAATGGCGTAGTAATGATCTCTCCTTTAAGAGACAATGCTTTTATAGCAAGCTGAAGAGCAATTGTACCGTTTCCAACAAAAAACAGGTGCTTAACTCCAAAATAGGTTTTCAATTTCTGCTCCAGTTCCTCTACCAACGGTCCGTAATTAGTGACCCAGCCACTGCTCCAAATCTTCTGCAGGTAAGCAACGTAATCTTCTATGGGCGGAAGGTAGGTTTTGGTGACATTCATCATCGCCATCAAATGTAATTTTTTATTGGCCACTATTGGTCGGTCCTATGATTAGCCAATAATAAAAATAAATGTCCATTTCTATTACTGTCACGAACCACACAATTAACGGCGTTAAACCTGGCTAACTAAAACTGATAAAATTTATCCTTATTCCTTATTTTCAGGGCTAATTCAGCCGAATGACCAAAATTGCTGCTCCGCGCTTTTTAGCGCTTGACGTCCTCAGGGGAATGACCGTTTGCTTTATGATCATTGTGAATACACCCGGATCAGGAGCAGAGCCCTTTTCACCCCTGCTTCATGCCAACTGGCACGGTTTTACCCCCACCGATCTCGTTTTTCCAAGTTTTCTTTTTGCCGTGGGAAATGCTATGGCCTTTGCTATGGGGAAATTTGAGACCATGCCCACTTCGGCTGTAGTAACTAAAATCCTTAAACGTACAGCGATCATTTTCCTGCTTGGATTCCTGATGTACTGGTTCCCTTTTGTTCAACATACAGCTAATGGATGGGAATTATCGCCGTTTAGTCATACCCGTGTCTTTGGTGTTCTTCAGCGTATTGGCCTATGTTATGGAATAGCATCGCTGATGATCTATTTTCTGCCCAAGCGCACGGTCTGGATCATCAGTATATTTTTATTACTTGGCTATTGGCTGGTGATGTACGTGGGGGGCGATTATAGCATGCTGGGGAACATCGGACAAAAAATTGACTTGTGGTTAGTAGGCGAAAATCACCTGTATCATGGCGAAGGCGTCGCCTTCGACCCCGAAGGCTTTCTCAGTACTTTTCCTGCCATAGTAAATGTAGTGATCGGCTATTATGCAGGCTCCTTCGTTCGCAAAACAGGTAATAATTTCGAATCCATTGCAAAACTGCTGCTGGCTGGCGCCGCGTTGATATGTATCGCCTACTTCTGGGACCTGATCTTCCCGATCAACAAAAAACTTTGGACCAGCTCGTTCGTTTTATATACCTGCGGACTTGACCTGCTGATACTCGGTTCACTGATGTATGTTATAGATATTGTGGGCCGAAAAAAATGGACCTATTTCTTTGAGGTCTTTGGCAAGAACCCGCTATTTATCTACCTGCTGTCTGAAATACTGGCCATAGCACTATATACCCTGACGATGGGCGACAAATCTGTGTACCGTTGGATAAATGACACCATCTATCAAAAAGTTATTCCAGGCCCGGTCGGTTCATTGTTGTTTGCCTTGTCCATCATGATGACCTGTTGGATCGTGGGCTACTTCATGGATAAGAATAAGAAATATGTAAGGGTTTAACGGTCGTATAAACAATTAGTTAGGCTCACTATTATTGAGGAGAAAACCTGCAAATGCCAGGTTTTCCAGCGGCGCTGTCTGTTAAGTGCTCCCGCGTTCTATTGTGTGACGACCCCATCAACCCGCCGATGCTTTAATGGTTACTTCGAATGTCACTTCTTCCCCTGGTTGAAGGTTCAGCAGGCCCATCCCGTTATTGAATGCATCTGGTGCGCTGCTAAGGTTTTCAATAGCGATTGATTCCCGGTGCTCCGGAATATACAATTGCAGGTAAGGGTAATTTTGTTGCGATAAAAATGTAATGGAAATATTATTGGCCGGATTTTTCAATGTGCATAATGGAGAAGATTTTTCTTTCAGCAGGAAACCATTGTCAAGTTTCATGGAGCCGATCTTTTCACCATCCATGAATTGATCATTGAACACTAATCTCCCGGTAGGAAGCAAACCATCATCGTACTCGAGCATTTGATCAGTGGCCACCTGAAGTTGCCAATTGTCTACCTTTCCGCCGATCTTGTAATATGGGTGCCATCCATCTGCAATAGGCATCGGACCATCTGCCTTATTACTAATAACAGATGTAATCACGAGTACATTATCCGGCAACAGGGTATACCTGACCGTTATATTATAGGGAAACGGAAATCCGGCAAAACTTCCGGAATACTCATAAGCTAATTCAACAGAACAATGTTCACTATCCTGGGAGATAGAAGTTATCGTAAACGGCGCATCGTAAAGAATACCATGGATAGACTCTTTATTCAACATAAACTTCTGAAGAGTCAGTTCCCGGCCTTCCCATTTAAACTTGCCATCTTTCAATCTGCAGACAAAAGGCGAAAGCTTTGCACTTTTAAACCCGTTGTGTACATTTTTTTCAAAGTCTTCCCTTCCGCTATACCCTTCAATGATGTCTACCAATCCATCGGAAGTTGCGAATTTCCAGGAATTTAGTATGGCACCGGCCATAGGTATTATCGATACACAGGAATCAAACCTATCATCCTGCAATTCAACCATTTGCCAACCGTCCTGTAACCTTTTTGCGATAGAAAACGCCATATAAAGAAGATATGGCATTTAAGTTATAACAATCCATTAATAAACTGCGGGAACAATTTAGTGTCTCAATAAAGACAGCCGTACCCTAAAACGAATATATATGTTAGCCTTACTTATTGTCCTGAGTGTTGTACTTATCATTGATGCTGTGAGGCAGGAAAAGAAAATTGACAACCTGAAAAAGCATGAAGATCTTACTTCACTCAATAATCATATTCAGTAACCCAAAAAATCTTATTCGAACCCTTACCCGAAATTCTTATTCGAGCCCTTATCCGATATCCTTACTCGATATTACTTCAAGTAAAATACTACTCACGGATGGTTTATTGTTTTTGGTTGGTTTGGATGTAAAACTGAGGTCTGCCCTGTGCAGGCCTCAGTAGTTTTTCATAACAACAATTTCGCATTTCGGATTACGGATTGCGGATTAAGGGATTGGCGGATTGGCGGATTGGCGAATTGACGAATTATGTGATATAGACATTGGATTATATTTGATTCGTTGAGCCATAAAAGAAATCCGTAAATCCGACAATCCGTAAATCCGTAAATCCGCAATCAGAACACAATTCCTTCGATCTGGATCTGGGTGATCATCCAGATGTCAAGGTCAGCCCAGTACCTGAATCGAACCGACCATAATCCCGATTTCAGCCAATGTTCTTCAACCGTCGTCAGGCACACTTCATACTTTCCTGTCACCAGGCATTTGTCGCCTGATATCGTACAATCCAGCGCTTCAATATGTATAGGTTCAATATGCTTATAACGTTGTTTAAAAGCATTTACACGCCTGCGAAAAGCTTCAATCGACAATCCCGTTATATCATTGAGTTGCAACACCTGTTCATATTGAAAGGTCCATTGCAGGTCACCGTCACTAAATATCTCCCGTAAACATTCGTTTACTGCTGTCCGTGAATTTTCATATGGGTGATCCGGATGAAATTCATCGTAGATAAAACAGGTGGCCATACCCGGGATATTCATGTGCAGCATGCGGTGTTCAAACAACTCCTCTGTAATAAACCGGTAAATTTCTTTCTCCCTTACATTAGGGCTGAATACTGTCAGCTCAATACCTCGGCCCTTCATCAATTGGAGAAGGTCCCGCAGCATTCTCCCTATTCGCTCTTCTTCAATCTCCCCCACCCCTGGAAACTGCTGCGGTCTCCCCAGTACTTCAAACACCGACATCTCACTAGCCCTTGCTTCCTGTTGTTCAAAGTCCATAATATAGTTCAGAAACTCATGCTCTGATTCTGCGGATAACCCGGCTGTTCCTTCACTGTACTGAAACTCCGCGCCATGCTCCAGCATGAGTTTCATTTTCATAAATTCATTTTCAGCTTTAAGCGCTTCATGCTGATCAAGGTTTTCGTATTCTTCAGGCATATCGTAATGTTTTTACGAATATGCAACTATCATGAAGGAACTCAATCAGCGTTTTAAGCGCATCATTGATAGAAAAAAACGTTTTGAATCCGCAAAAACCTCTTGGGCCGATGAACTATTCTGATAAGCAACCACCACTGCACCCTGAACACCACAGGTAGACAGCATTCGCCTTAGTTTTGAGCTGCTACTGGAAGTCCGCGCTTTTAAAAGGCTTCGCCTTCGTTTCCTGCTGCTACTGCTCGGTCAGCGCTTTTTATGAACCGAATTCATTTTATTTCATAAAGCTCCTCCCATCTTGTCGTATACTTTCCGCTGCGCATATCCTGGCGCATTTTCCAGTTACGCTTCAATCCGCTGGCAACATATTTTACCACATCACCACGCATGCTGAAATTGATGTTGTCTATCGCTTCCATGAGGGTACGCTGGTTTTCATGAATGGGTCCACTGAATATATCGGATTGCACCGCCTCGTCTGGCACCAACTCGCCCATGATGACGCCAGCCTTCAGGTATTTTTGTCCGGCCCGAAACAACTGATCTACCAATGGCAATGCATGATCCATAAGTTCTGTAGTGTAACTGGTGGCTTTGGGCAACTTTACAAAACGGTGATCTGTTTGTGGATTGTAATGGTAACGTTCGCCCTGTCTTCCGTTAGTAACCGCAAATACGTCGATTATGCCGGCGGCGAAACCCTGGCGTCTTAATTTTTCCCCGGCCCTGGCGAT
>JANMMA010000163.1:0-14163 GCA_031372815.1 Sphingobacteriales bacterium | reverse complement strand
TCACCAAAGACCTCAATTTTTTTGTCTTTGATCATTTGCTCAAACTTTACTGTGTCTATCCCGTGTTGGTCTGGCCTCTCCATCGTAACTCCCCTTATTACAACATGCCCACTGTCATAGGACACCCACTCTTCAACGCTTTGGGGCGATCCACTCACCATCGCCTTTACAATTTTAAACCTACCGAATTCTGCAAATGTTGCGTTGCGATGCGACTCCGCATTTATGGAACCTTTTACGCCATAATAGTCCGTCGCCTGCTTTCTTTCGTCAAAGCGGTTCTGCGTGTATGAGTGAATGTGCATGTCGATGATCTTTGTCTGGGAGTGCACAAACAAAAATGGCTGCATGAGAACAATAAAAAAGAATAATTTTTTGCCCATAAAAAAAATTTCTTGCGCTTAATTGCTAGAATCGATATACCATGAAAACTGCTGTCTTTAAAAATGCTATTTTTCGGACGTTAAAATAGCAGCCGGTTATTACACAAAATGGTAAAGAAAGAGGACGTCTCCCGAAAAGGCATTCTTTGGCTGTCCATTTATTTCCAACTGGATGAAAAGTGTAGCTTTGGTGATACCCCTGAGGTTAATGATGGACTTAAGTGCGACCCTGCAGCGTACTTCGTTGTCGACCAGAACTGCCTGCCCGAACTTGATCATTTCAATGCCGTAGTTTACTTCCATCTTGAGGTTTTGTACCTCAACAATTTGCTTCCAGAAATAAGGAATAAGTGATAAGGTAAGGTATCCATGCGCAATGGTGGTTTTGAAAGGGCTCTCCGTTTTAGCCCTTTCCGCATCTATGTGTATCCATTGGTGGTCTAATGTAGCATCGGCAAATTGGTTGATCTGCTCCTGGGTAATTTGGTGCCATGGAGATACACCTAATTCCTTACCTAAATATGATTCGAACTCTGCATGACTTTTGATAATTACCATTCAGCTAAATTAATTGAAACTTATTTTAACCTTAAAAATTTCACTGCGTTATTATAGAATATGTCATCCTTATCCCGCCTGGTAAGAAAGTTAAGACTATTTAGAAACCGGACTGATTTTTCAATCGCATAGGGCCAGACCATTTGGTCGGAGCCAAACATTATTCTATCGATATATCCCGCCTCTTTTGCGTTTCGCAGAAACTCCTTGGCATACCTCTGTGTGTTGGGTTCCACCCAAAGCAATGCTAAATCACTATACAGCTGTGGGTAATATGCCATAAGCCTGATTGCATGTTCAGGCCAGTCTTCGCCTCCGGCATGCATCAGGTAGATTCTCAACGTAGGATACCTGACTAACACGTCTTCGACAAGATAAGGATCGCCAAGCCTAAGTCTTGCTTTAGGTGCCCAGGAGTACGTCCCACCAGGGTCACCGCCGCCGGTATGAACCGCTACAGGAATATCATATTTTTCGCAAATGCGAAGGTAAGGCTGCCAGATGGAATCACTAAGCGTGGTACCGCCATAGTAAGCCCCAATTTCACCAAAGACCTCAATTTTCTTTTCCCTGATCATTTGCTCAAATCTTATAGTATCTACACCATATTGATTTGGGCTTTCCATCGCTATTCCTTTTATAACAATTTGAGCACTGTCATGTGATACCCATTCTTCTACGCTTTCCGGGTTTCCGCTTACCATGGCTTTCACAATTTTCATCTTCCTGAATGCTGAAAATGTTGATAGTCGAAGTGATTCAGCATTTGCAGATCCCTTTATTCCATAATAATCGATCGCGGGCTTTTCCTGAAAGTGCGAATTTGAGTATGAGTGAATATGCATGTCGATGATCTTTGTTTGGGAATGCACAAACAAAAATGGCTGTAGCAGGAAGAGAAAAATAAAAGTCCTTTTGTCCATTGAATTTTATTTGCGTAGCTATCCTTCAATAGGCTTTTGAGTAGAAAATTAATTCATAAACCCCAATTGCTTATGACTGCAATTCTGTCAAAGACCCGGCTATGCCCACATACCATACCATTGGTGAATTTATAATATTTATTCACCCACACGTCTTAACAGGTTAACCCCTATATAATAGGGCATAATGAATGGGAAGGCGGGAATTGTCAGGACAAATCCCGCTGTTACAAATGGCTCCGATAAAAAGGTTGATAGTACAATGATTGAAAAAGCAAACAAACTAAAAAAAACATATGCTAAGGCTGAAGATTTTGAAAGCCATCCAACACTCTTTAAGGATCTGGCAAACGCAAAAGTTGCAAAGTAAGTTAACGCTACTTCAACGGTAGAAATCGATCCAAACAAAAGTCTGATGGGTGAAAACCAGTCGGGCAAACTTGTAGCCACGCCATGTGTATGAATTTTGAATAGTTCAGTAAGGTAAAACCCCCAGTAAAGCATGTTTATTATGAATAGTGGAATCGATATCAATATGGCAGTCAAACCAAGATCAGCATAAAAATTTTTCCCTGTTGACTTCAACTCGTCATGCAATCCTACGAACGCTAATGCAACAAATACTCCGCTGACGACAAGGAAACAATACCTTACCTGTTGTTCGGTAGCAGTTGCGGTCCATTCTGATGGTGTTTCGGGAGGAGGTCCCAGGCCCGCAAACATGGAAATTAAGATCCAGGGTACAACCAAAAAGAAAGCCGTCTTTGCAAGGTTGCTGTTTCTATTTTCGTTTCTCACAACATTGAGGCCAAGTATCCACGAAGCCAGACCCATCGATACTGCATTCAAAAGCCATAGGGGCAAATAAATCTTATAGCTGACATGCCCCACGCCAAACCCAAAAGCAGCCACAATAATAGGCACCAGCAGCAGATAGATATAACTTGTTAACCTTGCGTCTTTGCTCAGCATATAGTTTCGGATTATCAGCCATCACCTTAATATCAAACCTCAACCACCATCTTCCCAATATTTTCACCCTTAAATAATCCAATCAGGGCATCAGGCAATTTTTCAAAACCATGTTCTATTGTTTCAACAAATGTCAACTTTCTTTCCTTCACCCATACAGCTAACTGACTGACCCCTTCCGGGAATTGGCTTTGGAAATTGCCTACAATAAACCCTTGCATAAGTACACTTCTTGTCAGCAGCCAGGGCTGTATTCTTGGTCCTACCGGCATTTCAGTAGTATTGTATAATGCTATTTGTCCGCACAAAGGAATCCTTGCATGGAAATTAATGTTTCGGATAACGGCATCAGAAATTTCGCCGCCTACATTATCAAAATATATATCCACGCCATTGGGGCATGCGGTTTTGATAGCTCCTTTTAAATCTGTGCAGGTTTTGTAATTGATAGCTTCATCAAAACCAAACTTGTTTTTTAATATAGCAGTTTTTTCATCCGAACCGGCTATCCCCACCACCCGACAATCCATAATTTTTCCAATCTGTCCAACGACAACACCTACTGCTCCCGCAGCACCGGAAACAACCAGTGTTTCTCCTGCCTTGGGTTTACCAATATGCATTAATCCAAAATAGGCAGTTAAACCTGGCATGCCTAAAATGCCCAGGTAATAACTGGGTTGCGCAATGGATGTATCCACTCTTTGTACATGCTTCTCCGGTACAATCATTTTCTCACGCCATGGCAACATTCCGGTTACAACATCGCCAACTTTGATATTTGAAGATCTGCTCTCTAATACTTTTGCAACAACCCCTCCACTTAAGGGTTTACCCAGTTCAAATGGTGGAACGTAAGATTTGGACTCATTCATGCGGCCGCGCATGTAAGGGTCAACTGAAATAAACATCGATTGAAGTAGAAGTTCCCCTTCACTGATTTGTGGCAATTCGTATTCCTCGAAAATGAAATTTCCCTTAACTGGCATGCCTTTCGGTCGGGAAGTAAAAATCACTTGTTTGGAAGTCATCATTAATTTTTTATGTTAAATAGAAAATCTGCAATTATGGACCTATATAATTATAGGAATGAACCACTACCTTCATTTACTCATTTTCCAAATTATATTTTTGTCTAAGCTCTTTCAAAAGCTTTTGGTTGGCCGTCATATAATCCTTCATTGCTACAGTACGTGTTGAGACAAGCATTGCTTTATAAAATAAGATCATATTAATGGCTTCGCCCCTGTCAAAAGACGAAAGGTTCAAAATATCGGCCTTAACCAAATTATTGCTTTTACGATATTTTTCCATAAGATCCACACCATAAGCGATTTTGTCCATCTTCCTCACCTCATTCATCCATCAGTTTAATCTGACATTGTTTGATTTCAGGTCAGTTATCAGTCCTTTTTTTAGCTGGGTCTACTTTGTTGTCCTGGCCCCCATTTCAATACCCATTTTTTCGTACTGGGTATCATTCGGTTCCCATAATTCAACTTTGTTTCCTTCAACATCTACAATGTGCACAAACTTTCCGTAGTCCACTGTTTCAATTTTGTCCACAATGACAACACCTTCCTTTTTCAATTGCTCCACCAGTTTTTCCAAATCAGCTACCCTGTAATTGATCATATAGTCCTTTGCAGAAGGCGCAAAATACTTAGTTGTCTCAGCGAACGGGCTCCACTGTGTAAAACCTTTCTTTGTTGTGTCAGCACCTTGTCGCCATTCAAAAACAGCCCCGTAATCATTGGTAATAAGTCCAAGATGCGTTTGATACCAGGCCCGCATTGTTTTGGGGTCCTTGCATTTAAAGAAAATGCCTCCTATTCCAGTGACCTTTTTTATTTGCGTATGTTTTTTGGAGTGCTCGGAAGTATAGTTCCTAACCGCAAATCCGGAACTGAATGATACGATACTTGCTAACACGATGTTTGCTGACTTCTTCATTTGTAGTGAGTTTAATTGTCTCAATTAAGGTAAAATCCCTGGGGTTATTCTTCAGTTATCCGGTAATTAAAAACTCCTATGTCATCCAAATTGCTTTGGTTTCTGGTTTTTACTGGCAAGTTCAACAATTTCATCGATTCGGTTTTGCCTGGTTTCATCCCTTTTGGCAAGAACAAGCCATTGCAAAATATTTCGTTTATCGGATCGACTTAATCCCAAAAAATATTTTTTAGCATTTAGGTCTTTTTGCAATTTTTTGTCTAGGTCTTTCGGTATAACCAGGGCCTCTACATCGTCCAAAATAGTCCAAAAGCCGTTCTGTTTTGCAATGTTGATAATATCGTACCCCGCCTTTGTCATGAGTCCGGCCTTTATGAGTTGCTCAACTTTCGCCTTATTCACTTTCGACCAAACACTCTTGACTTTTCGTTTGCTAAAAAACTGCATATACTTTTCATCATCCACTGGCTTAGCCCTGCTATCAATCCAGCCGAAGCAAAGTGCCTCATCTACAGCTTCACTGTAATTTATAGTAGCAATGGCGGATTTTTTTTTATAATAGACCAGCCAAACCGATTGTTTTATATGGTGGTTTTGCTGGAGCCATTCACGCCATTCCTGTCGGCTTTTTGGACAAAATGTTTCTGTACTCTCTTTCATGTGTATATGTGCTCATCATTTGCGCTCAGTACGGCAGCCTTTAACCAATTGCTTCTGTGTATGTGATGGCTGTCAAGATAATTGTCGATTGTTATCATGGTATTTTGGATTGTCTTTCTGGGATGTATCCTACCTCTCTACTATGACCGCTAGCTTACCGGGCGCAGCAAAATGGTAGATACCTCAATGTGTTGCCTTAAATTAGCTTAACTTTTCCAATTTGCAACCGCGAGGCATACCAGCTAACGAACTATTCAGAAAAGCCTGTGTCGATAGCAAGTCTGCTAAGCTGAAAAGCACCCCCTGAGTATACTTAGCCGGCTTCAGCAGATAGCAAACAATATACACACTAGATTAAAACCATTGAATTAAAAGAGCACTTTAAACCAAAATAAATGACTACTTACTCTACCATCGCACAAATTATAGTGGCATTGTCTATTTTCTATGTTTGGATATTTCGTTTTGATAACATTATAAAAGAGTTTAAACAGTATGGTTTAAATGACTTAACCCGTAGCTTAGTAGGCGCAACTAAAATATCTATGTCAACACTTTTAGTTGCGGGTATCTGGTTTCCAGCACTAATACTTGTTCCAGCTCTTATCGTGGCTTTTCTTATGATAGCCGCACAATATTTTCACTTTAAACACGGCAATCCATGGCAGAAGCATCTACCCTCCTTGTTGTTGCTTATACTGTGCCTTTTCATTTCTGCAGTGTCATTAAATTTAATCTAATAGTGAATTATCTCATTATACTTGTTTCTATTTCAAGCCTGTCTTTTTTGAGTTACGGAATTGTATATTTTACCTCACCTAAAATGAAAAAAGAGTTTAAACGATTTGGACTTGAGAAAGTGGGCGTACTTACGGCAAGTTTGGAAATATTGGGGGCATTGGGCCTGGTAGTAGGTCTAAAGTTTAATCCAATTTTATTGCTTTCCTCAGGAGGACTTGCACTATTGATGTTTTTCGGTGTTATCACCAGGATTAAAATTAAGGACTCATTATGGGTCACACTTCCAGCACTGTTTTTTATGATATTAAATGCTTTCATTTTTTATATGGCGATGGGTACATAAGAAAATGATTCATCACAATTGTTTTACTTTCATTTTCCAGCTTCGAAGTAAAACTTGTCTAATTTGTTTAATAACCTTTCATCCGACATTCCTGTTCGATTTAAAATAATTACACTTCCTATTCCTTTGTTCGGATAGAGCCTGATTTCACAATAATAGCCTCCTCCACCACCAGCATGGGCAAAATATCTTTTGCCATTCAGTTGTCCGGTAAACCAAGATAAGCACATACCAGTAGCCTTCTGATTCCTGATATGATTTTCTGTAAATAGCATTGTTTTGCATTCGTCAGAAAGCAATAGACTATCTGGCTTTAACAATTCCTGAATATATTTCACAAAAGCTAAAGGTGTCCCAACCAAGCCGCCATAAGCTGTGCCGTTCACATAAAAGCTATTAAATGGTTTCCATTTCCCTTCCGTCTTCCCCATGAACTTGGTTTTATCAATGAAAAATCCAAGAATCATATCGGTTAGGCTCACCCTCTTATGGTAGCCTCTTGCATGTAAATCATGGCTAACAATTTCAAATCCTAACTCCTCATTACTGGTTCTAAGCTGTGAAATGATATTAGCACGGATATATTGTTCATACTTTAATTTGGTAACCTTTTCAATAAGTTCTCCGAGTAGGACATATCCGAGATTCGAATAAGCAAATTTTCCGTTAGGCTCAAACTTTGTCTTGCTGTACTTTACAAATACCTCTTTAAAAAATGTGTTATTATCAAAAATATTATGTTCGGATGTAAGATGTATCCAATTCAATGGGATAGGATTGGGGATGCCTGCCGAATGAGTCAGGATCTGTCTGACTATTATGTCTTCTGAGTAAGGAAATTCGGGTAGATAGCTTGCTACGAACTGATCAAGGTCTATCAATTTCCGCTCTGTCAACTGCATAATAGCCAGGGCTGTAAATGTCTTTGTTACCGAATAAGCATTGTAAGAAGTGTTATCATTTGCGCTTTTATTTCCAGATATGTCTGCAAGTCCGTAGCATAATTTTTTGATGATGTTTGCCTTGTCAAACAAAACATACTGTACAGAAGGTGAATTGTTACCAAGTACAAGATTTTGTAACACTTGTTCAACTGTATTCATGGTCGTTCAGAATTATCTTCTATAGAAAGATTGCAATCATATCTGAATCATGTGTGCTACCGAGAAACCATCATTCAATTGTGTTAGTGCCAGTCCAGATCGGTTCTGTTTCCCCTCATTTACTCGGGCCAAAGATATTACTAAGGAACGTCATTTTACCATGATGCCTAACGGTGTACGCGTTTGTAATGAAGCTGTGCCAATCCTGTGTCGAACTGTTTTGTTGAAATAAGTTCTAAACTTTGTTCAGGTCGTCCGTCTATAAAAAGTTTTGTTCCGCTACCAACCAAAATTGGAATAATAGAAATAATAAACTCGTCAATAAGGTCGTATTTTAAAAGTTCATTTACTATTTCTGCTCCACCGTCACAAAAAATGTTTCTCCCCTGCTCTGATTTGAGCCTGTCAACAAGGGATTTGAGGTTACCGGTATAAAATTTTAAAGACCCTATATCTGGCCTTGATGTTCTTGTAATTATATAAGCATCCTTGTCTGCGTGTGGAAAGTCAAAATCCATAGATATTACTTTGTCATAAGTCTTACGTCCAACAATAACTGTGTCTACAGATTTTATGAACTCCCCGTAACCGTAATCTTGCCCTACTTGCTCTACAATGGAAAGAAAACTAAGGTCATCATTTGATTTTGCGATGTAACCGTCTAAACTAGATGCTATATATAAAATTATTCTTCTACTCATTCAATCTTTTTAATTATCTGCCTCTAATGTCAGTTTTTCTCAATTGAGCAAGTCATCGTAAACAATCAATCCGAGTTAACAATCTTCCCCTCAAGCATTCTGGATTGAATACCCACAAATTCTACAAAAGTCTTTATTTCAATATAAACTTTTACTTCCATTCCATTTTCCTCAAAACTTAAAATCCATGCTTCACTTCTGATGCCCTCTTCAACGAATCTGGAGGAGTATTCCCGCAGAAGACACTCCTTCAGCTTCAGGAGTACTAATCGGAATTGAGTTCCTTACATATGTGCTGTTGTTCTGAGCGTAGATAACGGTGATAAAGAAACATGTAAAGATTGTCATCAAAAGCATTTTCTGAATTTCCTGGATTTGATATCTCAATGGAAATAATTTAAAAGTTCAAAGTTTACCTTGATGTAACCCATCTAATCTACTTATTAATTCCAACTTGCACAAACCCAATGTTAGCTGTTCACGGTATAATAAAAGAGGCCTCCGGATTAGAGAAGGCCTACTTATAAAAATAATATTCTTGCGGTTACAGAAAACTAGTTCAGGTTCATTATTATTTAGTCATCTGATACCCGGAAAGAAATATTACACACTACACCAAATGTGGTGACGCTGCCATCTTTTACATGTGCTTTAATGTCTTTTACATAAACCGAATCAATGTTTCGGATGGTTTTAGATACTTCACTTACAGCATTACGGATAGCATCATCGATGCTTTTTTCTGAGGAAGCGATTACTTCAATTACTTTTACAATAGCCATAATTATTACATTTTACTAGTTAAAAAAAGATGTTTACCATTTATTGTAGCCTGCCCATGGTATTACACATTTACGGTCTGCTATATATTATTTTTCCTTCCTTAATAGTAGCCATTATTTCTATATCGGCAATCGCCATTGGGTCAATTTTTAGGGGATTTTTTGTCCAGAATCACAAGGTCTGCCAACTTACCGGCACTGGAGGTATTTATTCATCCTGGGATTGTAATATGGCAATGTTCCGGATCCAAAAATATTACTATTTTACTTTGCTTAATAAAATATTACTTAGTCGCCTCTACTATCCACATCCTTTGAGTCCGTAAGCAAACACTGCAAGACCAAGGATAGAGAAAACAGCGCTAACCAAAATGATTAGGTAGCCGATATATTTCAAAACTGTGTTTTCGGAAATGAAAGGAATTGAAAACCCAGCGATAACAGTTAACCCACCAAAAAAAATCAGATTCCACATTATGCCGGGTGCGTCAAAGCCATAGCTAACCTCACTCATACATATAAATATCTCTGTCAAATATTAATCGTGATCAATGAATTATTTACAGTATGAAATGGCACCCTCTCTGCCGCCAAATAAGTCCATATCAATGTTAGTGGACGGTATTAGGTGTCTTCAAATTTGCAGTAAGAACTCCAATTCCATCTTTAGGTGATGTTGCTGTAATGCCAAATCGATTTTCAAACTTGGTACTGTCAAATACGTAGTCTTGCTCATATTGATAAACCATCTCTGGAAATTCTTTCATGATGGGTATAAACAAGCCAAGGATTTTTATCATCCATACAGGTATAGTTTGAATTCTGGCTTCCACCTTGAACTCGTTTGCAATTAGCTCGATCCATTGAAAATTTGTCAATTTTTCCTTTGTTGTTGGAACATGCCATACCTGGTTATACGCATCAACTGTATTTCCAAGCAAAGCTGTTGCCTTAGCCGCATCGGGAGTATATGTGTACGTATGTATTCTGTTGACATCGCCAAAAGCCTGTGCTTTTTTCCCTTTTATAAAATTATCAGCTACCATGATATTCAGGGCACTGCTTTTATTGTCAGGCCCATAAAAATCGGCCGATCTTGCAATCAAAGCTGTAAGGGTATTATTTTGCACTTCTTTCATTATCATTTCATGAAGTTGTTGTCTCACCTGACCCTTCTTGCTGGGAGCATGAATGGTTGAAGTTTCAACCATATGCGGTATGGCCGATTTATCATACATATACACATTATCGAAAAAAACCAATTTAGCATTATGCGCTTTACAAGCAGATATTACTGCCGTCATAAACGATGGCCATATCTTCTGCCAGACACTTAACTTATATTCGAAGCCAATGACAACATACACTACTTCACTTCCTGCTATTGCCTTGTCAATTTGACTTAAATCATATACATCAATCGGGTAAAGCTCATCTGTCACGTTGATCTTTTTGGGGTTTCTACTCACCAGTCTAATCTGATCAGTAAAATTTTTTAACTCCTTTGCTAATGGTACCCCAATAGCTCCGCCTGATCCCAGTATAGTTTGCATATTAATGTTTATTATCTATAATCATGTTCCTGTAGGCGCGAAACATTTGCCAACTTACAGCACTACTCACTAAAGTCAATGATTAATATTTTAACGCGGCCCAGTCAGAAACTCAATCGTCTAATCCTTTCCCATCGAGTATTTTTTGAAGATACTTTTCAACCCTTGCTTCTCTGGACTTTACCTGTTTAGGTGCAGCAAAGTGAAGCAGGTAACCCCTTTGTCGTCCTGGTGTCAACGCCTTAAATGCCTTCTGTATTTCTGGCATTTCGCCTAAAACTTTTTTAAACTCCAAGGGTATTTTGTATTCAGCTACTTTTTTTAGTACCACCTTCAAACCTTCTTTATCATTTTTGATAGCCTCTCTGATATATGCCTTGATAGTTGATCTGTTTTTCAAAACTTCACCAATATTGGTAAATCTAATTTGTCGTGCAGATTGTACATTTTTTGTCTGTTGCACCAAAATTTCCTTCCCGTCCTTTAGTAATGCACCTTGCATAAAAAGTAAAGCACAATACGCTTTAAATCCGTGTATCAAAACTACATTGCTCCCCTTTCGGGAGTAACAGGGGCAACCCCACTTTATCTCCTCTGTTAGTCCGCATTCGAGTACAATTTTTCTCAATTCAGAATACTCCTTATGCCACTTTGAGGTTTTGCTGAAAAAGAAATTGACAGTAGGATTCATGCTGACCTATTATTAAATTATAGCTTGGCTTGTTCTGTGGAAATGCAATAAATACTTTTTATACTAGTTTTGCATAATCAGTTACCGAAGTCAGTTGTAGTGGAAAATCACGTAGAATATTTTTCATACCATTCACGCTTCCGTTTGTCAATCCTAACATTAACGTCGCAAAAGATTCACTTAAAGGATCCTGTGCAGTGTCTTTTTGTGCTTGTAATGCCTCCTTTGGTACAAACTGAAGCTCAAACTTTGTTGCTCTGACTGTCTCAAAAATATTCACTACTTCCAACTGACTTAACGCCTCCGGTCCACCCAGTTCAATAACTCTATTTTCAGCAGCTGGACTATCTACTGCGGCTACGGCAAATGCACCAACATCCCTTATTGACACCCACGATACCTTACTATTGCCCTCTCCATAAATGGTAGCTTTATCATTAGGATAATCGAATCCTAATGCCGGGCTCAGCCAGACCTCCATAAAATAGGTGGGTTGTAAAATGGTATATTTCATACCGCTTTCAGCAAGATGTCTTTCAACTCTTCGTTTGGCATCTTGCAGAGGGCTTTTGCCTAGTTCACTAAATGATATATAAACAAATTTAGCAACGCCTGCTTTTAAACCAGCTTCAATGAGGTTAATTTGTCCTTCATCATCAACACTTTGAATTGAATCTCCCACCTGTCTTGATAAACTAGAGGAAACAGTTGAAATGATCGCTGAAACACCAGGTAATGCATTTTCCAACGACCCCTTGACTTTCAAGTCTCCTTCGACTGTTTCCACACCCAATGCCTTTAACCCATCTACTTTATTTGCATCTGATGTGGCGCGTACCAACCCCTTGACCTTCTTGTTTTGAGAAATTAACTGTCTGCAAATTTCACTGCCTAAATAGCCGGTAGCACCTGCTACAAATACAGTTGTTGCATCGTTTGAG
Source organism: Sphingobacteriales bacterium (assembly GCA_031372815.1). Classification (GTDB taxonomy): domain Bacteria; phylum Bacteroidota; class Bacteroidia; order Chitinophagales; family Chitinophagaceae; genus Pollutibacter. Next base: position 1,859 of record JANMMA010000163.1, on the reverse strand, counting down.
TTGTTCATGGTTGCTTTGTTTACAGTTTGATTATCTAATTTCGATAAATATTACCATATTATGCTCTTACCATGGCTTTCGACTTTAAAGTAAGGGTTAAGGATTGCACCTGCGCATTTATGCCGTATCCTATCCAGCTTTGGTCACTGTGCTTTTCCGCGGCCTGTATATGTCCGTTACCAAAAGCTTAATAGTTGTTGTGCCAATATTTTTCCCACTGTGGCTAACGGTTGGGAAAATAACGCCCATACCAGTGTTCAACTCGAGTACTTGTGGTTCACCTTCTTTTGGATATATTTTTAGTGTGCCTCCCTGAAGTATGTATAGTGTAAAATCCGGATGAGTGTGCATGCCGACAGAATCCCCAGGCTTTAGTGTCACTTCGTGCAATTTTACATCAAGTGTGTCAGCCAAAACTTTATTGAATGCGGCCTCAACTTTAACCGGGTCCATCTCAGGGTCGTAATCCGGCATTGGAGTAGCTTCATTTTTAGAGACATCTGCCTTTGGTGTTTCAACTTCTTTAGGTTGTTCATTACATGCGAATATGGCAATTACCATAAGAAATGAAAGAAAAAGGAATGGCTGGATTTTCTGTTTCATGAGATTTATTTTAATGAGGAATAAATAGAATGTAAAGTATCCATTGAAATCTCAGCGCAACCCTCCAATATTGCAGGGAATTCATTAAACCACCGAATTGAGTTCCATTGAACGTTATCAGGAAGTTATGAACTTAAGCCGAATATTGACGTTCCAGCCAACACCTCTGGCTATACTGACTTCCGACATTGCGGAATAAAAATCCCGAATCACTTCTCCAGTGCAACAAATAACTCAGCCTGCAATAGCCACTCGCCATCTTTTTTCTTCCACTGCGCACTATAGCGACCGCCATTACTATAAGTGTTGAACCCTTTCCATTCCCCGCTTTCCCAGGCCAGGTCAGCATTATTTTCGCTGATTAAAATTTCCGACGGAATGCGTTGAAAATACGTTTTTGGGGATTCGCTAAAGATTCTCTTCCATTCTTTCCGATTGGCTTCTTTCCCATGTTCAATTACGCCACTTCCACGGATCACCACATAATCATCTAGCCAAAATTTTGAAATTCCGTCTACGTCATGCCTTGCAATGGCTTCATTGGAGGTTTGACGTGCCTTATGAATCAACTCCACCTCGCTCTTTACTTGTGAAAATGCGATTTGGCATGACATAAAAAGTATTGCGAAAAATAGTGTTTTCATATATCATATTTATTACAAGGAAACATGAACAGCTAGCTAATTTATTGAAGATGGTATTCTTTCTTCAATAATTCAATTAATTGGACGACCATCTTTCTTAATTCTATCTCCTTTGGCTGAAGAACATCATAACTATAAGATTAAACTCGGGTCCCTTGCCACAATAGAAAATGTATGAGCAAGACCTGCATCTTTTTTAAAGAATTGTGCCAAAATGTTTTGATTAAAAACTAGCGCGGTAAGCATTAGTAGGAATATCTGTCTCATAAATTAATATTTGCATTTGGATTTGCTCATCGAACCACTTGTTATTCGTTTATTAGCTGCTGACAACCTGCACATCTCCGGCATACCCTGCTTAATCTTTGTTAGGCGTCAGTTGCCGTGATGATTTATCGATCCTATGCCTCAAGCCCATATTTTATTGCAGCTTCAAGAATATAAATGTTTATATCCTTTAGCGTTTTAAATTTAATGCAATATCCGGTAATACTTGCCTTGCCTAATTTCTCTCCGAACTTTTTTGCCAAGTATGTTTTATCCTCGAGACCAAGGATGTAGACAGAGATGCCGGTCTTATTGGCACTAATTCCGATCTTGAAAGACTCTTTA